>JAULXU010000052.1:0-4523 GCA_032118285.1 Ilumatobacteraceae bacterium | reverse complement strand
CCCGCACATCGGGGATGACGACCTGGCCGGCGCCGACGGAGATGACCACCTTGACGGTGGATCCCTTCGCCACCTGCTGTTGGGAGATCGGGTCCTGGCTGATGATGGATCCCTGGGGAAGCGCCGAGTCGGCCTGTGTCCCCGAGACCGTGAGCGTCAACCCGAGGTCGGTGAGCAGGTCGTAGGCCTCATCGAAGGTGAGCCCGATGATGCTCGGGACGGTCACCAACTCGGCCGCGGGGTTGTAGGTGAGCGTCACCCGGCGGTCCGCCGGGGGAGTCGCTCCGGCAGGAGGGTCCTGGGCGTAGACGACGTCGTCGGCCACGCCCTCGCGCACGACGGGGTTGGCCGTCACCTCGAAGCCTTCGTCCTCCATGATGCGCGTCGCCTCGGCGATGGTGCGGTTGAGCACGTCGGGAACGGTGTCCGCACCCGAGCCGCCGGCCGTGACGAACAGGAAGAGTCCCGCAGCGAGGGCGAGCACACCGGCGACGATTGCGCCCGACCACGGGTTGCGCGCCGGCGGTTCGGTCTCGTAGCCGTCGTCGCTCCCGAGAATCATGGACCGTGGCATCATCTCGGTCCCCGACGCAGCATCCAGCGTCCCTGTAGGGGGCAGGATCAGTGTGGCGTTCGGGTCCGCGCCGACGGCGGGCAGCACGGTGGTGGCGGCGTCCACGTCGGGTCGCCCACCGGCCTGGCCGCGCCGCTGCAGGACCTCGTTCCACGCGCGAGTGGGCTCACCCGCCACGAAACGTCGCAGGTCGTCGCGCAGTTCGTCGGCATTGGCGTAGCGCAGCCCGGCGTTCTTCGTCATGCACTTCGACACGATGGCGGCGAACTCGGGCGGTGTGCCCGGGGCGTGCAAGGTGATGGGCTCGGGCGTGTCGTTCACCTGCATGTACGCGGTGGCCAGTGCCGACGAGCCCGAGAACGGGGGCCGTCCGGCCACCATCTCATAGAGCACGATCCCGAGTGAGTACAGGTCGGAGCGCGGGTCGAGCGCCTCGCCCTTGGCCTGCTCCGGGGAGAAATACGTCGCGGTTCCCATGACGCTTCCGTCCTGGGTGAGCCCGGCGTCGTGTCCGGCGTCCATGGCACGGGCGATGCCGAAGTCGGCGACCTTCACGGCCCCGTTGTCCCCCACGAGGATGTTCGCCGGCTTGATGTCGCGGTGCACCACGCCGTTGCGGTGGGCGAAAGAGAGGGCATTGGCGATCTCGGCTCCGAGACGGGCCGCGACCTGGGGGGAGAAGCGCTCCTGACGGCGCAGGTTCTCGGCGAGGGTCCGGCCCCTCACGTGTTCCATCGCCATGAAATAGGTGTTGCCGGTGCGCCCCCAGTCGTAGACGCCCACGATGTTCGGGTGGTTCAGGCCGGCCACCGACTGGGCCTCGCGACGGAAACGCTCCACGAAGTTCGGGTCGATGGCGTGCTCGGGGAACAGCACCTTGATGGCAACCTCGCGGTCGAGCAGGAGGTCGCGGGCGAGAAACACGTCGGCCATGCCGCCGCGACCGATGCGTCGCTCGATCTGGTATCGATCGTTGATGATCGGCTGCTCGGAATTCGACATAAGGCCCCCTCGAGGATACCCCTGGTGCTCAGGGCACGAGGGACAGGGCCGCGTCGAGGAGTCGCTTGGCGATGGGACCGGCGAGGCGACCGCCGGTGCTCGAGGAGATTTCGTCGTTCACTCCGCGCAGCATGACGGCGACCGCGAAACGGGGTGCATCGGCGGGTGCGAATCCCATGATCCAGGCGTGCGAACGCTCCGTCTCGCCTTCGGGGTTGAGCTGAGCAGTTCCCGTCTTCGCCGCGGCCTGGATGCCGCCCTTGAGCGTCATGCAGCAGGAGGCGGTGCCGTTGCGGACGACCTCGACCATGAGATCGGTGAGCACGGCCGCCGTGTCCGCGCGCATGGGAACGAGCCACGTGTCGGGTCGGGCGCGGTAGATGACCGCGCCCGTGTTCGTGCGCGTCTCGGCGATGACGTGGGGCACCATCATGCGACCGCCGTTCCCCACGGCGGCAGCGATCATGGCCATGTGGAGCGGGGTCATCTGCACGTCGCCGCCGCCGAAGCCGTGGAGAGCCAGCAGGGCGAGGGCGTCGTCGAACCGCGACGGGCGTCCGCCGAACGTGCTGGCGGCACTGGCGGGGAGATCGAAGGGGATGCGCTGCTCCAGGCCGAACTTGTCCACCCCGTCGATGAAGAGGGCGGGTCCGATGTCCACCGCGGTCCGTGCGAACGGGATGTTGCAGCTGCGTCTGAAGACCTCCACGAGCGTGCCGCCGCAGGCCCTGCCTCCGTAGTTGCGCAACGGCTTGGTGGTGTCCGGGGGAATCCAGGCCCGCTCCTCGGGGAAGACCGTGTCGGGGGTGAGGCCGCCTCGTTCCAATCCGATCGCGGTCGTGAGCACCTTGAAGGTGGACCCGGGCATGTAGCGCTCCTGGTAGGCGTTGGCCAGCAGGGGCTTGCGGCGGTCGTCGTGCAGTGCCGCCAGCGCCGTCGAGGCGACGTCACCGTCGTGCGCGGCGACCGGGTTCGGGTCGAAGGCGGGCCAGGACCACATCGCCAGCACCGCGCCGGTGCGAACGTCGAGGACCACGGCGGACCCCTCGCGCTCGCCGAGCGCCTGCTTGGCCACGCGCTGCAGGTCGGCCCGCATGGTGAGGTGCACCGAGCCCGTCGGGTCGCCATCGCCGAAGATGCCGCCGACGGCGGCGAGTTGCTGGGCGGGGGTCGTGCCGACGAGCACGTCGTTCTGCGTGCGCTCGAGTTGCGTCGCGCCGTAGTCGAGCGTGTAGTAGCCGGTGACGTGGGCGAACAGGTCCCCCTGTGGATACACGCGCTGCCAGTCGAACCTGCTGCCCGGGTTCACGACATCCGACACCGGCTCGGTCGCCGCGACCACCGTTCCGTCTGCGGTGACGATGGGGCCCCTCCTGTCGTCGAATTCGCGCGCGGAGACTCGGTTGTTGCGCGGGTCGTTCGCCAGGCCCTCCTGGCGGAAGTACTGCCAGTTCGTCGCCTGCACGAAGAGGACGAGGAAGAGGACCGAGAGCGCGACGGTGAGGTGACGGATGCGCTGGTTCATGCCGATGCCGCCCTGCGTCGGGCGCCGCGGGCGGCCCACCTCTCGCGCGGTCCCGGCAGGTCCTCGACCTCGTGGAGGGCTCGGGCCGTGCCGTCGCTGATGCGCACGAGGAGGGCCAGCAGCACGTAGTTGGCGACGAGGGACGATCCGCCGTAACTCATGAAGGGAAGCGTCACCCCGGTGAGGGGCACCACCCGCAGGACGCCGCCGACGATGATGAACGTCTGCACCGCGAGAATCGTGGTGAGGCCGGTGGCCAGCAGTTTGTCGTAGTCGCGCTGGGCGCGCAGCGCGGTGCGCATCCCCGCGCCCGTCATGAGCAGGAATGCGGCGAGCACCGCGGTCGAACCGAGCAGGCCCAGTTCCTCACCGACCGCGGCGAAGATGAAGTCGTTGTGCGCGGCCGGGATGGCACCGGGGTCGCCGAGCCCGAGTCCGGTGCCGGTGAGCGAACCGTTGGCGAGGGCGAAGATGCCGCGTACGGGTTGATAGCCGGCACCCGTGTAGTCGTCCCACGGGTCGACCCAGATCTGCACACGGGTGCGCACGTGGGAGAAGAGGTTGTAGGCGGCGACGGCGGCGAGAGAGAACATCGCACCACCCGCCACGAGCCAGCCGCTTCGTTCGGTGGCCACCCAGATCATGACGATGAAGAGGGTGAAGAACAGCAACGATGATCCGAGGTCGCGCTGTCCCACCATGATCACCACCGACATCCCCCAGGCCACGAGGATCGGGGCGAAGTGCCGGGGTTCGGGAACGGGCAGACCGAGGACGGTGCGCGAGGCGCGAGTGATGAGATTGCGTCGCTCATCGAGGTACGCGGCGAAGAAGAGCGCGAGCAGGATCTTGGCGAACTCACCGGGCTGGAAGTTCACCGGGCCGATGCTCACCCAGATCCGCGCGCCTCCGCTCGTGAACCCGACCCCGGGCACGAGGGGGAGCATGAGAAGGCCGAGGCCCGCGACCAGGGAGGTCCATTGGTGTCGCCTCAGGTCCGAGGTGCGCGACACCGCGACGAGCGTCGCGACGAACGCCACCACGCCGACGAGCGTCCAGGTGGCCTGCAGGCCCGCCCACCGGTCCGAGATGCGCGCGATCATCACCCACCCGATGCCGTGCAGGAAGGCCGCCGTCGGAAGGAACATGGGGTCGGCCCCCGACGCGGTGCGCCGCACGGCGACGTGCGCGACGAGGAGGAGACCGAGCACGGCGGCGAGGAAGGGAACGAGCGTGGCGGGCAGCGAGGAGCGACGTCCGAGCGAGGCCAGCACGTAGGCCGTCCCGGCGATTGCCCCGGCCAGGAGCACGAGGCCCAGTTCCACGCCCCTGCGGGCGCGGGCGACCCCCTCAGCCACCCGCGGTGGTGGTGGTCGCGGACCCGGGGATCGTCGTCGTGGTGGTGCCCACGATGGCGATCTC
>JAULXU010000051.1:0-6520 GCA_032118285.1 Ilumatobacteraceae bacterium | reverse complement strand
GCTCCGCTGGCGATCATCGCCACGGCGATGCCGGCCATCACACCCACGGCTGCGCCGGTGGCGGGCAGAGTGCTGGTGTCCTCGCCGCCGCCGAAGTCGTCCACCCAGGGCAGTCCGGTGGAGAAATCGGCGTCCATGGAACCGTCTTGGTTCACGGGCACGCCCAAGCGGTAGGTCACCGACGAAGATGCGGCATACACAACCCGGGCACGCCCGACGGTGAACGATGTTCCATCTTCATCAGAAGAGGACTCATCCACCGAGGTGAATCGGTACTCGCCGGACGAGGGATTCGTCACCGTGAGGTGGGTGTTGGAGGACACCGAATATCCGGTCGCCCCCTCCACCTCAACCCACTGCAGGTTGTCGATGTCGTAGAAGTTGACGGACAGATTCGAGATGGTGGCCGGAGTGCTCGTGCCGGTGAGGAAGAAATCGACACGGATCTCGGCGATTCCCTCTCCGTTGCCGTCGGACTGCAAGTTCGTTTTGATGTAGGGATCCTCTTCGTCGCCGTCGACCTCGTCATCGAGGCGCCACAGATAGTCCGACTCTCCGTCCGCCTCGAGGTTGGTTCCGTCCACGTAGGTGACGACCGCATCGACGACGGAGCCGTCGATGGTGGCCACGTTGGTGTAGGTGATCGCGGTTCCCTCGGGCACCGGGGTGTTGAGGTCGCCACTATCGGAGACCGTCTGGCCAGAAACGCCGAACTCGAACGTTGCCCCCGTGGCGTCGAGGGTGGCGGCTCCTGCGGAGCCGGAGACGGAGGCGAGTCCGAGGACTCCCGCCGCCATCAGAGTGATGGAGGTGAATGACTTCTTCATGGTCAAACTATACAGACAGTACGTTTAGAGGTGAATCAACCCGTGAGACGGGCCTGCGGAACGGGCTGGCACGTGTCAGTCGACGGTGAAGTCCCAGGCGAAGGTGCGGGCCTTGCTCGGGCCGTCCACGGCCTTCCAGTAGCGCACCACGGCACTGTGGGGACCCTGGCTGAACGACTCGATGGCGGCACCCGGCTGGGGCAGGAAACTGATCGTGAAGCGACCCGGGTCGTAGATGGCCGTCGGGGGCACCTCCACCTGGGCGCCGGGGCGGGGCACGGCCCCCCCGGCACTCAACTCGTCCAGTCGGGTCGTTTCCAGGGCGATTCCGTCGATCTCCAGTTCGGCGACGTATCCGTCCACGAAATCCACGAAGATCTGGCTCTGACGCAGCACCTGGTCGCCGGGCCCGGGGGTCATCGATTCGATGGCAGCAGGGATGTTCCGGCCCTCATCGCCGGTGTCGGCGGTGCGGAAGCCGACCACCATGAGGAGCACGCCGAGCCCCACCGCCACGCTGACGAAGAGTTTTTCACGGTCGAGACGCAGACGGGAGAGAGGCGATGCCATGTCGCCATTCTCGCCCGTCACACCCCCTCGCAACACCTCACGAGGTACAGAAGGGTAGGTTTCTTCGGGTCATGAGGGACCCACAGGCTGCGACCGGAACCGTTCTCGGGGGGCGTTACGAGCTCGGTGAGCCTCGTCTCGAGGGCGGTGGTGCATCGTCCGGGGCGCTCCAGTACGACACCGTCGATCTCTCGTCGCGGGAACAGTTGTCCGTCCGGCTCGTGCCCGTCGACCTCCTCATCGATCCCGCCGCCGGCATCCGCAGACCGGAGGAGGCGATCGAGGCCTTCGAGACCCAGGTCGATCTGGCCTCGGGCCTGCGCCACCCCTGCATCGAATCGATTCGCGATCACGGTCAGGTCACTCTCGAGGGCGAGCAATACGTCTTCGCCGTCTCCGATCGCCTGGCCGGGGGGTCGCTGCGCGAGTTCCTCGACCGGGGCCGCCGCCTCACCCCGTCCCAGGCCCTCATCCTGGGCATCGACATCTGCCGGGCCCTCGACGCGGCCGCCAAGGTGGGCGTGGTGCACGGCGACGTGCGGCCATCCCGTCTCGTGTTCGGCATGGATCGCCGCATCCGGGTCGTCGGATTCGGCGCCCCGCACCGACCCGTCGAGCACCTCACGCTCGACCAGGTCAACTACGCCGCCCCGGAGGTTCTCGAGGGTGCCTCCCGTTCCGTGTCATCCGACGTGTACTCGGTGGCGCTCGTGCTCATCGAGGCCATGACGGGCGAGGTGCCCTTCGTCGGCGACTCCGCCTCGACGGCGGCCGCCAACCGCGCCGGACGCCTGCTGCCCGTGAGTGCCGACTTCGGACCACTCGCCCAGGTCATCGAGCGCGCCGGCCGTCCCGCCGCCAACGAACGTTTCACCCCGCGTGAGTTCGGCCAGCAACTCGTGCAGGCGGCCGAGAAGATGCCGCGGCCGACCCCGATCGACATCGTGGGCACGGGCCTGTTCGACACCGAGGTGGGTTCCGGCGGCCCCGGTGACCCCACGGGTTCGGGAATGCTCCATTCGGACGTCTCCCACCCCCTCGATCGTCTGGCGACCGGTGCCCTGCCGCCGGTGCTGTCCCCGCCACCGGTGCCCAACCAGGCGCCGTCGGGTCCGATCACCATCCGCACCACTCCCACCATCGGCGGTCGCGAGGTGGACACCGGCCCCGTCTACGTGCCGACTGTCGACCCGGCCGACCCCACGGGCATGACGCGGGGAACGCCGCTGTCGATCGGCGGGGACGACACCGGCCCCGTCTCCTACGACCCGGAAGCCCTGCGCATCCTCGCCGCCGACGACGCCACCGCCCAGACGTCGCGACGCGGTCGTCGCCGCGCCAAGCGAGGCGGTGGCCGCCGCATCGGACGAACCCTCGTCATCGCGGTCGCCATCGTCGCCCTGCTCGGCGGTGCCGGCGCCGGGGCGTGGCTCACCGTGCTCAATCCCACGAGCGAGGTGCCGGTTCTCGCCGGCATGAGCGAGGCCGAGGCGCGCAACGAATTGTCCCGTTTCGGATGGGGCGTGCGCATCGTGCTCGAGCGCAGTGACGACGTGGAGACCGGCGAGGTCATCCGCTCGGTACCCGTTGCCGGCGAGCAACTCGCCAAGCGCGGCACCCTCACGCTCTACGTGTCCGAGGGGCCGCCCCTCATCGAGCTCGTCGAACTGAAGGGCCTCACCCTCGAGGCCGCCACGGCCATCCTCGACACCGCGGGCCTCGAGTTCACGACCGAGGACGTGGAGGACGAGGAGATCCCCGCCGGCTCCATCGCCGGTTGGGTCGTGGCCGATCAGCCGAGCCTCGCCGCGGGTGACACGGTGGTGAAGGGGGCCTCGCTGACGCTGCGCGTGTCGACCGGTCCGGCACTGCGGCCCGTGCCCATCGTCATCGACATGACGGTCGAGGAGGCCACGGCCGCTCTGCAGGCCGCCGGCCTCGTCGTTGTGACCTCGCCGACGAGGATGCCGAGCCCCACGGTCGTGGCCGGCAAGGTGGCGATGTCCGATCCGTTGCCCGGCACCCAGGTGGCCAAGGGTACGACGGTGACCATCGTCATCTCGTCGGGCAAGAAGTCCGTCCAGTTCCCCTTCCTCAAGGGACACGAGTACACCACCGTCGAGCGGCGTCTCCTGCAGGCGCAGTTGTTCATCGGCAAGGTGACCGGCAACAGGAACAAGTCGATCAAGTCGGCCTCCATCAACGGCAAGCCGATCAGCCTCACGGCGCGGCCCACGGTGCTTGCCGGCCAGGTGGTCGACCTCGTCTTCAACAACTGACCGTGGCCATCGGTCGTTCCCCCCGCCAGGCCGACGACGCCGAGCTCGCCCCGCACGGACGGGAGACGATCGCCATCGAACAGGCCGGCGTCGACGAGGTGTCGGTCGTCCCCTGGACGTTCATGGTTCCCCGGCGACTGGCGCGCCGCGTCGGCATCACGAAGCGATGGGCGACCCTCGCCGTGGTGCTCGCGGGCCTCTTCACCACCAGCTCCACGATCACGGTTCTCGTCGTCTCCCTCGAGACCATCTCGCGCGACCTGGGCTCGTCTGTCACGGTGCTCAACTGGTCGATCACCGGGCCGATGCTGGCGTTCGGCGTGGTGGGTCCCGCCTACGGCAAGATCGGCGACCTCTACGGACACAAGAAGGTCTACGTCTACGGACTCGCGCTCTCGGGCGTGTTCGCCGGTCTCGTGTGCCTCTCGTGGAACGCCGGGTCGATGGTGCTCTTCCGTCTGCTCTCGGCCACCGCCGGCGCCGCCACCGGCCCCGCCGCCATGGCCTACATCAACCGCCTCTTCGAGCCGCACGAACGCGTGCGACCACTCGGCATGTGGAGCTTCACCACTGCGGGTGCGCCCGTGCTGGGCGTCGTCATCGGCGGCCCGCTCGTGGAGAGCATCGGCTGGCGCATGATCTTCGTCATCCAGGCACCCCTCCTCGTCGCAGCCGCCCTCCTCGCCTGGCGCCTCCTGCCCCAGACGACCCGCTCGGCGGAGGTGAAGTTCGACGTGGCCGGCACTGCCACCCTCGCGGGTGCTGCGACCCTGTTCCTGCTCGCGATCAACCGCGGCCACTCGTGGGGCTGGGTGTCCCCGGGCATCCTCGTGGCGTTCGCCCTGTCGGTGCTCTCGCTCGCGCTCTTCGTGCGGGTGGAACGCCGCGCCGAGGCGCCCCTCATGCCGCTCGACTGGCTGGGAAACCGGAACCTCGTGCTGCCGATCGCCATTCAGTCGCTGCTCAATTTCGCCTACATGGGCGGCTTCATCGTGGTCCCCCAGATGCTCGAGAACGGACTCGGTCTCACCACCGCCTACATCGGTCTGCTCGTCATCGCCAGGCCGCTCACGTTCTCGCTCACCGCGCCGCTCGCCAGCTTCTTCACGATGCGCGTGGGTGAGCGCGTGTCGGGGATCATCGGCGGGGTGGCGATGATCGCCTCGATGCTGGTGCTCGCCTCGCTCACGCTCGGCTCGCCCGGCTGGTACATCGCGTTCGGTCTCGCGGTGTCGGGCGTGGGATTCGGCATCGCCGGTCCGGCACTCGGCGCACTCGTGGCCAACGCGGTCGACGACGAGAACATCGGCGTGGCGGGTGCGCTCCAGCAGTTGCTCACCCAGATGGGCGCCGTGCTCGGCTCGACGGTGATGATCTCGATCCACGAGATGACCGCGGGCAGCGGGGTGCTGCGCAGCTACTCGTGGGCGTTGCTCAGCGGTGCGGTGATGTCCGCGATTGCCGCCGTCCTCGCCTTCGGCCTCCGGCCCTCCCGGCGGGAGAGCGTCGTCACGCGGTGATGGCGCGCACCTCCTCGGCCACGGCGCGCGCCGCATCGGTGTCGGGAACGAGCGAACCCTGCAGCACGATGAGGCGGGTGATGTCGCCCTCCACCTTGATGCGGCCCGACATGAAGGCTTGCATGCTCCGCGCGGGATCCTGGTCGACGAACAACTCCCGGGCCGTGTCGTAGTCGGTCGTCACCGTGAGGTCGGCGTCGGGCAACAACCCGATCTCCACCTGCAGTCCGCCCCCGCCGGTGTCGATGTGACCTTCGACCGTGCCCGAACCGAAGGGGGCGTTCCGTGTGACCACGTTGATGCGCACCGCATGGGCGATGGGGGGAATCTCGTGCTCGTGGCGCCTGCGGATGTCGCGCGCCGCCTCGATCCAGGCGTCGGAGAGGAACGGGTGCTTCATGGGACGGGGGCTCCTTTCCGTTCGCCGTGGAAAACGACCGAATCTATGCAGGAATCTACGGCCCGAGTTGCGAGACTTGACGGAATGGCACGCGTCATCGTCTCCGAACAACTGGCCGAGGGTGGCCTCGACCGACTGCGGGCGGCGGGCCACCACGTGGACGTCCTGCTCGGGCTCTCGCCCGAGGAACTCCGCGCCGCGATGCCGGGGGCATCGGCGTTGATCGTGCGCTCGGCCACCCAGGTCGACGACGCCCTGCTCGCGGCCGCCGACTCCCTCGTGGTGGTGGGCCGGGCCGGAGTGGGGCTCGACAACGTCGACGTCGAGTCGGCCACCCGGCGCGGTGTGATGGTGGCCAACGCCCCCGAGTCGAACATCGTCTCGGCCGCCGAGCACACCATGGCGATGCTGCTGGCAGTGGCGCGCAACGTGCCCCAGGCCCATGCGGCCCTCGTTCAGGGTCGCTGGGAGCGCAGCAAGTGGGAAGGGGTCGAACTCTTCGACAAGACGCTCGGGGTCGTGGGACTCGGCCGCATCGGCAAGCTCGTCGCCCAGCGCGCAGCGGCCTTCGGGATGCGCATCGTGGCCTTCGACCCGTTCGTCTCCGAGGACCGCGCTCGCACCCTCAACATCGAGATGTGCGACCTCGAGACCCTCGTCGGGCGCGCCGACTTCATCACCATCCACCTCCCGAAGAACAAGGAGACGGTGAACCTCTTCGATGCGGCGATGCTCGCCAGGGCCAAGCCCGAGCTGCGCATCGTCAACGTTGCCCGCGGTGGCATCATCAACGAGGCGGATCTCGCCGCGGCGGTGGGCAACGGCACCATCGCCGGCGCCGCCCTCGATGTCTTCGACAAGGAGCCCGTCACCGAGTCATCCCTGTTCGGTGTGCCGGGAATCGTGGTCACGCCGCACCTCGGG
>JAULXU010000050.1:5102-9823 GCA_032118285.1 Ilumatobacteraceae bacterium | reverse complement strand
GGCCGCGGCAAGGTCGTTTCGATCTCGACGCTTAAACAATTTGCGCCTGATGACGCGCCGGATCGCTCACGCACGGCAAGGTACATCAGGGCGGCTCGGCGAAGCGGCCGCGATGACGAACGGCGAGGAGCGCAACAGGAAGGGCCGCGACGAGCGCGGCCGCGGCGGCCAACAGACCGATGCCGAACGACGCCGTGGCGGCGGAGTACACGGCACCCCAGTCCACGCCGCGGGAGTTGTCCCGCGACAGCCAGGACACGATGCTGGCCACCGGCACCCCGATGGAGGGCACGAGGATCGCCACCGACCCCGCGTAGGCGAGGGCGCGCACCCGCGCACCGGGCCGCGCCCGGCCGCGCCCCGACCCCGCCTCGGTGCGGTTGGCCACGATGCGCCCGCGCGCGGTGCGCTCACCGGCGGTGAGCACGAGGGCGAGACCCACGAGGACGAGCGAGAGGATCGCCGCGCGCGCCGGGTTGAAACCGGCGCGGTATGCGCCGTAGATCACCCAGGTGAACACCTCGTGTCGCATCGCGGCCGGTGCCCCGAAGTCGCTGAGGGCGTAGAGCGCCACGAGCAACGATCCGGCGGTGGCGGCGCGGCGCACCTGGGGGAGCACGACGCGGACGAAGACCAGTGGACCGCTCGTGCCGAGGGCGCGCGCCACGTCCTCGTGCAGGGGGTCCATGCGCGACAGGGCGGCCACGACCGGGAGCATCACATAGGGGAAGCAGGCGAAGGTGAGGACGATGAAGGCTCCGACGAATCCCGCGAGACCCGGCCGCCACGAGATCCAGGCGAAGGCGGCCAGGTAGGAGGGGATGGCGAGGGGGAAGGAGAACAAGACGGTGAGGGGAAGACGCATGCGCAGCCCCGCGAGCGTCACCGTCCATGCGGCGAACACGCCGAGCACGGCGGAGGCCGCCGTGACGGCGGCGGTGAGCAACAGGCTGCGCACCGCCAGGTCGAAGGTGCGCCGCTGCAGGATCTCGTCGGCGACGAGGGACCAACCGCGGGTGCCCGCCTGGACGGCGAGGTAGACGAGGGGAACGAGCGAGACGACGGCCGACAGGACCGCGGGCGCCCACAGGGAGAGGGGCGCCCGCGACCTGATCATGTGACCTGTCTATCTACCTCGTGAGAAGGCCCACGGACTGAAGAAGCTCCTGGGTCTCCTCGATCGACCGGAGGTCGGAGAGGTCGATGGCCGGGGCTTCCAGTTCGTCGAACGCGGGGAGCTGCTCGGGCTGCACGGCACCCTTCACGAGCAGGTATTCGAACGTCTTCGTGCGGAAGTAGTCCGATGCCGTCTCGCCGAGGAGCCATTCGATGAACACCCGGGCCGCCGCGGCGTTGCCGGCACCGGCGAGGATTCCCGCGCCGGCCACGTTGACGAGACCACCCGGGTCGCCAGCGGTGAGGTACTGGTTGCGTGCCTTCACGGCGGCGGCGCCCTCGGCGGCGATCTTTTCGTAGAGGTAGTAGTGGTTGGACAGGCCGACCGCGATCTCGCCGGAGTTGACGGCGTCGCGCAGGGTGGCGTTCTTCTCGTACACCTTCGGCTGGTTGGCGGCGAAGCCCTCGAGCCATTCGCGTGCCCCGTCCTCACCGCGCAGGACGCGCAACCCGGTGACGAAGGACTGCCACGAGGCATTGGTCGGTGCGAACCCGAGCCTGCCCTTCCAGGACGGATCGAGCAGGTCGTCGATGGAGGTCGGCGGAGTCGGCACGAGGTCCGGGTTGTAGACCATGACCCGCACGCGTCCGGTCACACCCACCCACTTGTCGGCCGGGGACGAGTATTTCGTGTCGACCTTGTCGAGCACCGAACCGGGCAGGGTGGCGAGGAGAGACTCGACCGCACCGAGGGCGCCGGCGTCCTGGGAGAAGTACACGTCGGCCGGGCTGGCCTCGCCCTCGGTGAGCAGCAGCGCGGCGAGCTCACCGCTGTCCCCGTAGCGGGCGTTCACTTTGATGCCCGTGTCGGCCGTGAAGCGGGCGAACAAGTCGGCCACGAGGGCCTCGGAGCGACCGGAGTACACCGTGAGGGTCGTGCCGGCGAGGTCGGCCGGCGCCGTGGTGTCGACCGGATCCGACGACCCGCCACAGGCGGTGGCGATGAGGCCGACGGCCGCGGCGAGTGCCGCGAGACGCGTTCGCAGGTGACGCCCGGGGCGCGGGGTGAGGATGGACATCCAGGTCTCTCTTTCTCGTGTGTTAGGGATTCCTAACAGCGGGGAACAGTACCGTTAGGCAACCCTAACGTCAAGTCGTCCTCCATGCCCACCCCGGTCGGAGTCGTCGCCGAAGTCGAGAACTACCGTGGCGCGCATGCCCGAATCCACCGACGCCAGGCCCATCGACATCAAGCCGCGCAGTCGCGACGTGACCGACGGCTACCGCCGCGCCCCGGCGCGCGCCATGCTGCGGGCGGTCGGCCTGGGGGACGAGGACTGGGTCAAGCCCCAGATCGGCATCGCCTCGTCGTGGAACGAGGTGACTCCCTGCAACGTGTCCCTTCGTCGCCTCGCCGAGTGGACGAAGAAGGGAGTGCGCGCAGCCGGCGGTGTGCCGCTCGAGTTCGGCACCATCACGGTGTCGGACGGCATCTCGATGGGGCACGAGGGCATGCGGGCCTCGCTCGTGTCGCGCGAGGTGATTACCGACAGCGTGGAGACGGTCGTGCACGCCGAGCGCTTCGACGGTTTCGTCGGTCTCGCCGGCTGCGACAAGAGCATCCCGGCCATGCTCATGGCGGCCGCGCGCCTCAACCTCGCGTCGGTGTTCGTCTACAACGGCTCGACCCTGCCGGGACGCCACGGCGACGCCAACATCGACATCACGACGGTTTTCGAGGCCGTCGGCGCCTGCGCGGCGGGCACGATGACCGAGGACGAACTCGGAGCCATCGAGCGCGCCGCGTGTCCCGGCGAGGGTGCGTGCGGCGGCATGTTCACCGCCAACACCATGTCCTCCATCGCCGAGGCGCTCGGTATGAGCCTGCCGGGTTCGGCATCGGCGCCGGCCGTCGACCGATCCCGCGAGGGCGATGCCGAGCGCGCCGGTGCAGCCGTCGTGGAGATGCTGCGCCGGGGCATCAGACCCCGGGACATCATGACGAAGAAGGCCTTCGAGAACGCCATCGCCGTCACCAACGCCCTCGGCGGATCGACGAACGCCGTGCTCCATCTGCTGGCCATCGCCCACGAGGCGGAGGTGGATCTGTCGCTCGACGACTTCAACCGCATCGCCGCCCGCGTGCCCCACATCGCCGACACCAAGCCGGGCGGCCGGTACCACATGAGCGACATTCATCGCATTGGCGGCGTGCCCGTGGTCCTCGCCCATCTGCTCGAGGCGGGCCTGCTCCACGGCGACGTTCTCACCTGTACGGGACGCACCATGGCCGAGAACCTCGCCGACCTGGCGCCTCCGCCCCCGGACGGGGACGTGGTGCACCCGCTCTCCGACCCGATCCACGCCGAGGGCGGCATCAACATTCTCATGGGCAGCCTGGCGCCGAAGGGAGCCGTCGTGAAGGTGGCCGGTCTCACCGCCGACCAGATGAGGTTCGAGGGCCCGGCCCGCGTGTTCGACGGGGAGGACGGGGCCATGGACGCCATCCTTGAGGGCCGCATCAACCCCGGAGACGTCATCGTCATCCGCTACGAGGGCCCGAAGGGCGGGCCGGGCATGCGCGAAATGCTGGCGATCACGGGCGCCCTGAAGGGCGCGGGACTCGGCTCGACGTGCGCACTCATCACCGACGGACGCTTCTCGGGAGGCACGTGGGGGTTCTGCATCGGCCACGTGGCCCCGGAGGCCGTGGACGGAGGGCCGATCGCCTTCGTGGCCGAGGGTGACCGCATTCGCATCGACGTGCCCACGACATCCCTCGACCTCCTCGTCGATCCGGCCGAACTGGAACGTCGCCGCGTCGGGTGGAGCCCGAATCCCCCCCGGTACACCACGGGAGTGCTGGCCAAGTTCGCCCGCCTGGTGCAGGGGGCGGAGACCGGGGCGGTGACGAATCCCCGGGGGTGACCTTCGGCAGTGGACGGCCCCCGGGAGAGAAAGATTTTCCGCTACTTGCCGTATGCATGTAACATTCTGTAAGTGAAGCCTGTGTCCGAAGTTGAGCGCACCACCGGTGCCGAGGCTGTCGCAAAAATCCTCGAGCGGGCCATTGAGGTCATCGCCGAGGGCGGCGAGGCGGCGATCCGCACCAATCCGATCGCCTACGACTGCGGCACGACGCCCCCGGTTCTCTACCGCGCCTATGGGAGTCGGGAGGGTCTCGTCGTGGCGGCCCAGGCAGAGCGCTACCGGCGCACCATGGAGGACATCGCCTCGGACCTCTCACGGTCGTTCATGTCGGCGGAGAGCCCCGATGACCTGCGCGCCCGGGTGCGCCAGGGAATGGCCGTGGCCTTCTCGGCGCAGCGCAGCGTCGCGCGGCGCAACCGGGCCGAGGTGATGGGGGCCGCGGTGAGCAGACCCGAACTTCAGGCCCGCATCGCCGAGGCGGACCGCGGGGCGGTCGGGATGATCCGTACCTCGCTCGAGCGCGCCGTCGCCGAGGGCTGGATCTCCGGCACCGGACTCGACGCCGTCATCATGTGGGCATTCGCCGTCACCAACGGACGCCTTTCCCTCGAGTTCGACGACGGGGCGGACTACGGCGGTTCCTGGGACAAACTGGCCCTGGGGACCATCCTCGA
>JAULXU010000050.1:0-5092 GCA_032118285.1 Ilumatobacteraceae bacterium | reverse complement strand
ACGTGCTGTTCGCGCCCCGGTAGTCCCCGACAAGCCCGGAAATCGGGCGTCCCGGGAACCCCCGCACAGGCATCCGTCACTATGTGATGCCCATGCCAGTCGCCCCGCCCCGTCTCCACCTGCTCCGCCTCTCGTGGACCGAGTACGACCGGGTCGCCGAATGGGCCCTGCGCTTCGTCAATCCGGGGTCGGCCACCCATGTGCGTCTGGCCCGTTGGCACGGGGGGCATCGCTGGATCTGTGCCGAGGAGAACATCGTCGGCACGATCGAGGTCGAGGTCCTCGATCCCGCCACCGACCCGGTGGTCGTCTTTCTCGGCGACGTGGGGCGCGATTACCTCGACATCCCCGAGCGGCTCCTCGCCGCCCTTCCTCATTATTTGTCCGCCGAGGCGGAGGACATCGTCCTCGGATTCGATCCGGAGGCGGGCACGATCGAGCTCGTCGGCGGCCTTCACGATCTCTCCATGGCCCATGTGGACGCCGGACCGGCGCCCTCCTGGATCGGCACCGGTCCCGGACACGTCGTGCAGGTCGACCTCGCTCCCGTCATGGCCCTCTTCGGCAGCCGCCCGGTGCCGGTCGAGAGCGAGAACATGCCGCCCTTCGTGCGGATGGTGTTGGCCGGAGCCCGCGCCGAGTTCAGCCGCGACCTCACCCCGTGGGGGCTGGGAGTGGAGAGGGTCGGCGTGGAGGCCGACGTGCAGTACCGGGCCGACCTCTCCTTCTACGCTCCTGCCGCGCTCGCGCATCTGTCCGCGCTGTGCGACCAGGACGAGTCGGTGGAGATGGCCTTCTTCTTCCATCGTCCCCTTCTGGTGCGCTTCTCCCAGGATGACTGGACGTTGTACGTGCTCGGGGGTCACCGGTCGGTCACCGTCGTGCGCCCCAGGGTCGTGGCTGCACTGGTGGCCGCGGGTTGGAACGTGAACAACGACCCCGACGGTGGACCCACCGCCGTTCTGGAGTCCCGTCGAGGCGATGAGCGGGTCGATGTGCGGTTGTTGCCGGTGCTCGGGGACTCCGATGCGGTCGTGCGTGTCGAGTGCACGGTCGCTGAGAGCGTCCCCTGGAGCGAAGAGCTCGGACGCGAGATCGCCGACCTCAACGCGGCGTGGCCGGGCGACAAGGTGCTCCACCTGGACGGCCGACTCGTCGTGGCACGCGACACGAGCAGCGCCGCCTGCGGTCAGTTGGGTCGGGTCGCCGACGAACTGCAGACGAGGGCCCGCGCCCTGGAGGAGGTCGTCGGCGTCTTCTTCTGATTCCTCCTGCACCATCCATCACCGACACGAAGGAGAACTCGTGACCCACACACCCGACTCGACGCCCGCTCAGGGCCGTCCCGATCCCCTCGACGGGGACATCGCCCTCGAACTGGAGAGGACGGTGACCGAGATGCTCGACGTCGAGCCGAAGGCGCGGGAACTCTCCCGCCGGCTCGACGTGCTCTTCGGCGCCAATCCCGGTTCCGGATGGGTGGCGGTGGGACGCGACGCCGACGGGAATCCCCGACTGGACATCGCTCCCGTGGCGCTCGAAGCGGTGTTGACCCTCACGCGCCGCCTCGACGAGTTCATGGAGGAGGTGCGAGTCATGGAGACGCCGCGTCCCCTGCCGCTCGGTCTCAATCTTCCCGGGGGTTACCTCCCGACCTGTCACGTGCGCCGCGGGGAGGTGCGGTGAGGGACCGCTTCGAGGCGAACAGGTCCGCCTGGACGCTCACGGTCTCGCACGAGGAGATGGGCGCTGTGCGCACCATGGCCATGTCCCGCCACATGGAGATCATCTCCGACGGCACCATCTGGATGATGAGCGACGGTCGGCGCCGCACCTGGGTGCTGGGGGACGAACACGAGAGCATCTGGCTGCACACTCCGGGTCGTGGCGGCGACCCCCGATTCCCGTTGCCGGTGCCCGTGGAGTTGATCGACTCGGCCCTGGATCTCGTCCTCAACAACTCCGGGGAGACGCTCGACATCTTCTGGAACGACGTGGACCGCCTCGCACTGGCGACGGTGGACGGTCGCTACACGGCGGTCGACCTGCCGCCCGACCGGCCGATGCCACCGGGTCTCGTGCCCCCCGATCTGCCGGGTCGCACCTCCGCCACGACCCGTGCCGTCATGACGGGGAGCGACTTCGTCGCCCTCATCCTGCTCGCCACCCGCCATCCTGCCGATGCCCCGCACATCTCCTCCTGGCATCCCCACGTCGACATGGAGATCGGCAACGGTCACGTGGTGGCCACCGTGGATTGGCGCCGCTTCGGTCGCGTTCGGGTGACCCGTGCGTTTCCGGCCGTCACGACGGGGTCGGGCACGATCAGCCACCTGCCGGCGGACCTTCGTTACCTGCACATGCTCTGGGAGGAGAGCACCGACGAGATGACCGTCTTCCTCGACCCGCGCGAGTCCGGGCACGTGTGCTTCGCCGCGGACCACGTGGGTCTCAGGACCCTCGTCATCGAGGATCACGTGCGGCGCAACATCGAGGCTGTCTGCGAGGCTCTTGCCGGACTGGCCGACGAACAGCCGCCCCGCCGCGGCCCGGACGTGCATCCGGTCCGCTTCTCGCGGGCGGGGCGCCCCCATGTGCTCGAGGTGCTCGAGGTGGATGGCACCGACCTCGATCAGGTTGCCGTGTCCGTGGAAGTGGCGGGTCCGATCGCCCGATCGGCGGCGGCGACGGCCGAGGTCAACCGGCTCAACACCCTTCTCGCAGGGCCCACCCTGAATCTCATCGGCGACTCGGTGCGAGCCACCATGGTGTTCCCGGCATCCGATCTGTCACGCCTGTCCGAAGTGCTGGCCCTGCTCGACGAGGCGCGCGAGTCCTGCGCTTCTCTTGCGAACATGCTCCCTCTGATGAGCGAGTGAGTCGCCGGGTCAGGCTGCGCGCCAATCCCGGGCGGCTCGCCAGCCGAGCATCGTGATTCCGAGGAAGACCGTGGCCACCACGACGAACGCCGCCGCGGTGCCCCGGCCGAACACCAGGTTGCGCAGCAGCATGCCGCCCGAGACGGTGGCGACCCACACGATCGCTCCCGTGCCGGTGGCGGCTGCGGTCCGGCGCACCGCGGGCACGGCGTGAACGCCGGCGAGGGCGATCCAGAAGGGCAGCCCCACGCCGAGAACGGAAAGGATTCCGTCGTCGGTGTCGTGATTGCGCGTGCCCACGACGACGAGCAACAGCACGCACGCGGCATCGAGGAGCGCGGGTGGGACGCGCGCGAAGGTGCGGGAGACCCGGTTCACGACCGGGTCAGATCTCGTCGTAGTACTCGCGGCCCAGGTGGGTGATCTGGTCCTCGCCCATCATCCAGCGCAGCGTGTTCTTCAGCTTGGTGAGCTGGATGAAGAGGTCGTGCTCGGGATAGAGACCCGGAGCCACCTGGGGGCTCTTGTAATAGAAGGACAGCCACTCCTGGATGCCTCCGAGACCGGCGCGCTGAGCGAGATCCGAGTACAGCACGAGGTCGAGGGCCAACGGGGCGGCGAGGATCGAGTCGCGGCAGAGGAAGTTCACCTTGATCTGCATCGGGTAGCCGAGCCACCCGAAGATGTCGATGTTGTCCCAGCCCTCCTTGTTGTCCCCGCGGGGCGGGTAGTAGTTGATCTGCACCTTGTGGAAGACGTCGCCGTAGAGACCGGGGTTCTTGGCGGGCTCGAGGATGTCCTCGAGGACGCCCAGCTTGGACTCTTCCTTGGTCTTGAAGTTCTCCGGCGCGTCGAGCACCTCGCCGTCGCGGTTGCCGAGGATGTTCGTGCTGTACCAGCCGGACAGGCCCAGCTGGCGCGCTTTGATCATGGGGGCGAGCACCGTCTTCATGAGGGTCTGGCCCGTCTTGAAGTCCTTGCCCGAGATGGGGATGTTGCGCTCGGTGGCCAGCTCGCGCAGGACGGGGGTGTCCACGGCGAGGTTCGGTGCACCGTTGGCGAAGGGGACCCCCTCGAGCAGGGCGGCGTACGCATAGAGAATGGAGGGGGCGATGGTCTCGTCGTTGGCGTCGATGGCCTTCTCGAGCGACTCGATGGTCTGGTGTGCCGGGCCGGGCTCGATGTAGATCTCGGTGCTGGCGCACCAGATCATGACGACCCGGTCCACCTTCTTCTCGTCGCGGAAGCGGTTGATGTCGGCACGGATGTTCTCGAGCATCTGGCGCTTGCCGGAGGCGGCCATGATGTGCTCGCCGTCCAGGTTGCGGGCGTACTTGCGCTCGAAGGCGGCCTTCATGGGGCGAATCTCGCGCAGCACGTCGGCGATGGCCTCGATGTGCTTGCCCTGCTCGAGCACTCCGGCCCGGCTGGCGGCCACGTAGGCGTCGTCGGGGAACACGTCCCAGGCTCCCCAGACGATGTCCTCGAGACGGGCGAGCGGCACGAAGTCCTTGATGAGGACCGTCTTGTCGTCGGTGCGCTTTCCGAGGCGGATGGTGCCCATCTGGGTCATGGATCCGACCGGGTCGCCCTTGCCCTGCTTGGCCAGTTCGACGCCGGCGATGAGGGTGGAGGCGACGGCCCCCAGACCGACGGTGAGGACGCCGAGTTTTCCTTCGGCCGGGGCAATGGAACGGACTTCAGACATGGTGGCAAGGCTAGGGGACGCGGCAGGGGGTACTACGGTTCGGCCCATGAGCGATCCTTTTGCCCAACCACCCCAGGCCCCCTTCGGGGGCTTTTCCTCCGCCTCATCGTTCGGTGGCAACGTTGTTCCTTGTTCGAACGGCCGGCGCCTGGGTGCGGCCCTGCTGGACGGGTTGCTGTTCGTGCTCACCTGCGGAATCGGCTGGCTCATCTGGTCGGTCGTGCTGTGGTCGCAGGCGACGACTCCGGCCAAGAAGATGCTCGGACTTCGCATCGTCGACGCGGCCTCGGGGGCACCGGCCACGATGAACCAGATGCTTCTGCGTCAGCTCGTCGGTCACTGGATCCTCGACTCGGTCAGTGGCGGCTTGGTGTCGCTGGTCAGCGCGATTCTCATCCTCGTGAACCCCAACCGCCAGGGCGTGTGGGATTACCTCGCCAAGACCACCGTGGTGCATGAGGGCTGAGCGCGCGCTGGCCGCCGTCACGGCGGCAGCCCTCGTCAG
>JAULXU010000049.1:3105-3808 GCA_032118285.1 Ilumatobacteraceae bacterium | reverse complement strand
GTCCCCGCGCCGGCGTCGGGACGGGGTGGCGGCCGGGCGCTTCTGGCCGCGTGGCGGGGTCTTCACGGAAGACCGACCGCGCGACGCGGAGGAGGACGAACCCTTGGATGCCACGAAAAAGACAGTACCAACGGGCTGTTTGGGCCTTCGGGATACCCGGGCGGGTCTCCTCAGGTGGTCAGCACGACGGGGACGATCATCGGCCTGCGCTTGGTGCGGTCGTGGACGAATCGTCCCGTGGCGCGGCGCACCTCGCGCTCGAGCGGCTCGATGTCGGTCATGCCGTCACGCAGTGCCGCCACGAGCACCCTGGCCACTTCGTCCTCGGCCTCGACGAGGAGCGCCTCGGCCTCCGGCGCGTGCACCCACCCGCGCGTGATCAATTCAGGGCCGTTGATGACGCGCTGGGAGGCCAGATCGACGGTGGCCACGATGACGACCACGCCTTCCTCGGCCAGGGTGCGGCGGTCGCGCAGCACGCCGTGTCCGACGTCGCCCACGATGCCGTCGACGAACAGATACTGGGCGGGCACCTTCGAGTGGAAGCGGAGCCCCTTGTCGGAGAGTTCGAGGACGTCTCCGTCGGTCGCCTGGAGAATGCGGTCCCGGTCCATCCCCATCGAGGCTGCGATCTCGGCGTGAGCCAGCATGTGGCGGTACTCGCCGTGAACCGGAACGAACCACTCGGGCCCGACGATGGAGT
>JAULXU010000049.1:1086-3052 GCA_032118285.1 Ilumatobacteraceae bacterium | reverse complement strand
AACCGACTCTGAGCCACTTGCTCTCGCCCTTGGCCATCAGCGAGAGGGCGGACATCGGCTCGCCCTGGGAGCCGGTGGACACGACGCACACCTTCTGTGGCTCGAGGTTCTTCACCTCGTCGACGTCGATGAAGGTCGAGGCGGGCACCGTGACGAGGCCCATCTCGCGGGCCATCCGCATGTTGTTCTGCATCGACCGCCCCATGAACGCGACCTTGCGTCCGCTCTCCACCGCGATCTCGACGATCTGCTGAACCCGGTGGATGTGGCTGGCGAAACTGGCCGTGATGATGCGACGGTCCCGGTTGTCGTGGAACACCTGGCGCAGCACCGCCCCCACGCTCGTCTCGCTGGGCGCATGGCCGCGTTCCTCGGCATTCGTCGAATCCGCGAGCAACAGACGCACACCGGACGTGCTGGCGATCTCACCGAGCCTGGCCAGGTTGGTGCGGCGTCCGTCCACCGGCGAGAGGTCGAGTTTGAAGTCGCCCGAGTGCACGACGACTCCCTGGGGGGTGTGGAGGATGACGGAGTGCGCCTGGGGCACCGAGTGGGTCACCGGCAGGAACTCGACGTCGAAGGGCCCGATCCGCACGCGCTCGCCGTCGGCCACCTCGCGCAGCGACGTCTTCTTCAGCAGGCCGGCCTCCTCGATGCGGTTGCGCGCGAGACCGAGCGTGACGGGCGAACCGTAGATGGGGAAGGAACACTCGCGCAGCAGGAACTGCAGGCCTCCCACGTGGTCCTCGTGGCCGTGAGTGGCCACGCACCCGACGATGCGGTCCTTGTTCTCGATGAGGTAGGTGAAGTCGGGCAGAACGAGGTCGATGCCGTGCATGTCCGCGTCCGGGAACATGAGACCGCAGTCGACGATGAGCAGGCTTCCCTCCTGTTCCACCACCAGGCAGTTGCGGCCGATCTCCCCGAGACCACCGAGGAAGACGAAACGAACGGGTGAGGCCATGTTCACCTGCTCACCCGAGGGCGGCGCGCGCCTTCAACAGATCGTCGTGGACGCGCGCGGCACGATCGGAGAGACCGGCGGGGGGCGGACCCATCGGCAGACGACACTCCCCGACGGCGAAACCAAGATGGTTCATCATCACCTTGGTGGGGATCGGATTGGGGTTCTCGTCCCCCGTCTCGAAGGCGTAACTCTCGAGGAGGACATTGTTGATGCGTCGGGCCGTCGCATGGTCACCCGCGGCAAAGGCGGAGATCATCCTCTGGTGCTCGGGGGCGCTCCAGTGGGTGGCCACGCCGATGACCCCTGCCGCACCGTGGGCGAGAAGCGCCAGCGTGAGGCCGTCGTCGCCGGAGTACAGGTCGAAGTCCTCCGGAGCCTGCGCCATGACCACGGCCGTCTCGGCCGGATTGCCGGCGGCGTCCTTGAGGGCCCGGATGTTGCCCACCTCGCGGGCGAGACGCACGAGCGTGGCGGTGGCGATCTTGCGTCCGGTGCGGGCGGGGATGTCGTAGACGACGACCGGCAGGCTCGTGGCTCCCGCCATTGCCCGGATGTGCGCCTCGATCCCGGCCTGGGAGGGACGGTTGTAATAGGGGCCGACCGCCAGGACGCCGGCGATGCCGAGTCGACCGGCCTGGGCGGTGAGATGCACGGAATGGGCGGTGTCGTTCGATCCAGTTCCGGCGACCACGGGGATCGTCACCGCCGCGGCGATCTCGCGCCACAGGGTGAGTTTCTCGTCGTCGGTGAGCGTCGAGGACTCCCCCGTCGTGCCGGAGACGACGAGCCCGTCGTTGCCGTTCTCGGCGAGCCAGCGCGCGAGCCGCACCGCTTCGTCCACGTCGAGACTGCCGTCATCGGCGAACGGGGTCACCATCGCGGTGAGGACGCGTCCGAACAGGGCCATGGTCCATTATTACCCGTGGCCGCCGTGGCGCCCGGCCTCGTCGGAAACTCGGGGTGTGAGGGCGTCAGGCGTCGGGGAGGACGTGATCGGCG
>JAULXU010000049.1:0-1076 GCA_032118285.1 Ilumatobacteraceae bacterium | reverse complement strand
CACGGGTCTCGTCGCACGGGTCAGGCGTCGGGGAGCGCGTGGTCGGCGAAGCGTTCCCGGAGGGTCTTCTTGGAGAACTTGCCCACGGAGGTCTTGGGCACCTCGTCGATGAACACCACGTCGTCGGGAAGCTGCCATTTGGCGAGGCGCGGCGCGAGGTGGGCGAGGACCTCCTCGCGACTGAGTTCCTCGCCGGGCCGGGGCACCACGCAGGCGAGGGGTCGCTCACCCCAGCGAGCGTGCGGCACGCCGATGACGGCGGCCTCGGCGATGCGCGGGTGTGCCATCAGTTCGTTCTCCACGTCCACCGAACTGATCCACTCCCCGCCCGACTTGATGAGGTCCTTGGTGCGATCCACGAGCCGTATGCGCCCCGTCGGGTCGACCACGGCCACGTCGCCCGTGCGCAGCCAACCGTCGGTGGTGAAGCTCTCGCGCGAACGGGGATCGTCGTAGTAGTCGGCGGCGATCCAGGCCCCGGCACACTGCAATTCGCCGCTCGTCTCTCCGTCCCAGGGCACCTCGTCCACGGTGTCCGGCACGACGACCCGCATCTCCACGCCGAAGGCGATCCGACCGACGGTCGTGCGCAGGTCGGCCTTCTCCTCCTCCGAGAGCATCTCGTCGGCGGCCGACAGGGTGCAGACCGCCGCGACCGGCGAGGTCTCGGTCATGCCCCATGCCTGCAGGATCGGGAGTCCCGTCTGAGCGCGGTAACCCTCGCTGAGGGCCTTCGGGACAGCCGAGCCGCCGCACGGGATCGCCCGCAAGGACGAGGTGTCGCGTCCCTTCAGCTCGGGCAGCACCGCCATCCAGATGGTCGGCACACCGGCGGCCACCGTCACCTTCTCCTCCACGATGAGGTTCGCCACCGCCGGACCCGACAGGTCGGGGCCGGGCATGACGAGCGCGGCGCCCGAGGCCACACCCGCGTGGGCGAGACCCCATGCGTTGGCATGGAACATCGGCACGACGGGGAGGATCACGTCGCTCTCGCGGATGCCGATGGAGTCGGCCATCATCGCCCCCATCGTGTGCAGATAGGTGCTGCGGTGGCTGTACACGACACCCTTCGG
>JAULXU010000048.1:0-33046 GCA_032118285.1 Ilumatobacteraceae bacterium | reverse complement strand
CCGGCGACTCGAGGCCGAGGTCGGCCGCGAGGGTGAAGAGGAGGCGGGCCGTGGCCGAGGCGTCGGAATGGGCCTCGTGGGCCCTCTCGCGTTCGATGCCGTAATGGGCGCAGAGCGCCTCGAGGGAGTGGCGGCGCTGCCGCGTGGTGTCGACGCGGCGCGACAGCTCGAGGGTGTCCACCCACTTCTCGATCCGGTTGTCGAGGCCGACCCGCTCCGACTCGGCATGCAGGAACCCGATGTCGAATCTCGCGTTGTGGGCGGTGAAGACGCGCCCGCTGCTCATGGACCACAGGGTGGAGAGGGCCTTGCTGAGAGGCATGCCGGCCTCCACCTCGTCGGCACTGATGCCGTGGATGTGTTCGGCGCCGTGGCGGTACTCGCCCGGGCTTTCCGGACGCACGACGGTGGTCCATTCCTCGACCACCTCGCCGCGGGTGTTCACCACGACGGCTGCCATCTGGATGATGCGGTCCCGGGCCGGGTCGATACCCGTTGTCTCGACGTCGACGACGGCGAACGAGATGTCGTCGTCGGTCGGATGTCCGATGCCGGGGACGGTGGAGTCGGCTCGGGTCACGTCTGGAACATTACGTGCAGGGTGCGTCACGGGGCCGGAGGAGCCATGGCCGCCAGAAGGGTCTCCTTGTCGAAGTAGTCCCGCCAGAGGATGATGAGTCCGTCGCGGACCTCGAAGACCCCGGCGACCGGGAGGCTCGCTCGGCGGCCATGTATCTCGATGCGGTCGTCGCGTTCGTTCAGGACGGTGCCCCTGACGAGGTCGCCGGTGGAGACCTGCCGGAGGATCTCCCAGTCCACGTCCGTGCAGAGCGAGAAGAACCCGGCAAGGGTGTCCTGAAGTGCCCGGGGTCCTCGCGCCACCCCCATGGGGACATTGTCGTACTCGAAGTCCTCCGAGACGAGGGCGGCCGCGCCGTCGAGGTCACGAGCCGAGAGGAGGCCGATGAATCGGGTGACGAGATCGCCGGGAGTGTCGCTCATGGCGCCGATTGTGCCACGTCTCCCCGCGCGGGTCAGAGGAGTTCGGCGGCGAGGCTCGCCACCTGGCTGCGCTCGCACGAGGCGAGGGTCACGTGGCCGAAGCAGTCCTGGTCGGCGAAGGCGTGCATGAGCACCGCGAGCGCGTTGTTCGATTCGCCCATGTAGGGGGCGTCGATCTGGCTCGTGTCGCCGGTGAACACGACCTTGGTGCCCTCGCCGATGCGGGTGAGGATCGTCTTGAGTGTCGTGGGCTCGAGGTTCTGGGCCTCGTCGACGACGACGAATTGCCGGTGGAGGGACCGTCCCCGGAGGAAGGTGACCGACTCGAACGAGAGCTGTCCCCGTCCGGTGAGGTCGTCGATGAGGCGCCGCGCGTCGTGGCTGGATCGCTGGTCGGTGAGCGCGACGAGTGCGTCGTGGATGGCCGACATCCAGGGGTCGAGCTTCTCGTCGAGGCCGCCGGGGAGGAAGCCCACGTCGGCCCTCCCGACCGGAACGAGGGGGCGATAGACGGCCAGACGCTCGTAGCGTCGTTGCTCGACGACCTGTTCGAGACCCGCGGCGATGGCCATGACGGTCTTTCCCGTTCCGGCCCGGCCGTCGAGGGCCACGACGCTCACGTCCGGATCGAGCAGCAACTCGAGTGCGAACCGCTGTTCCTTCGAACGGGCCCGCAGGCCCCAGGCCTCGGGGGACTGCGACGGCAGCAGGGTGAACCCGTCGCGCACGCGGCGAACCAGCGCGGACTGGGAGCCGGAGCGCACCACGGCGAACTCGTTGACAGCCGCGCCGGCACCGCCGCCGAGCCCGTCGACATCCACGCGTCCGTCGCCGTAGAGCGCATCGACGACTGCGTGGTCGACGTCGCACGTCGACCATCCCATGGGTCGGGACGAGGCCGCCCGGCCCACCGGCTGGTGCTCGTGGGCGTCGAGTCCGAGATGGGCGGCCTTGATTCGCAGCCCTGCGTCGTTCGACACGATGCGCACGGGACGCGTACGGGCCTGGCCGAGGGCCGCTCCGATGATGCGGTTGTCCGGCACCTCGGGGTCGAGACCGTGCTCCACGAGGATGTGCCGCTGGATGCCGTTGACCTCGATGTGCAGGGTGGCGCTGTCGGGTTCCGGGCCGAGCGGCACGGGCTCGTGGATCGAACCCCCGGCACCGCGGCGCAGGTCCTCGATCGTGCGCAGGGCGGTGCGCGCGGCACGACCGACGTCGTCGGGTCTGCTCTTGAGGCCGTCGAGTTCCTCGACGACGGTCAACGGCACGACGATGTCATGGCCGGGGAAGGAGTAGACGCACGCCGGATCCGCGACGAGGACCGAGGTGTCGAGCACGATGCGGGTGCGCACGGAGGACCCGTGTTCACGGCCCGACCGCACCGCCCCCCCGGGAGTCAGGTCGACCCCCGCCACCGCATCGCCGTTGCGTCCGATGCGACCACTATGCCCCGTCGTGCCCGATCGATGGTGGATGTCGTTTTTGGTCGTCGTCGTCGACGCGCCGCAGGAATTTTTTTCGGAACTTTTCTTCCGCTCGACGTCGACGCGTGCCGTGACGGTGGACCCGATCGCCGCGGTGGACCACTGCTCGACCGAGCCCATCGGACCCGCGTTTTCCACAGGTCATTC
Organism: Ilumatobacteraceae bacterium; assembly: GCA_032118285.1. Lineage (GTDB taxonomy): Bacteria > Actinomycetota > Acidimicrobiia > Acidimicrobiales > Ilumatobacteraceae > UBA2093. The sequence goes on along the minus strand of JAULXU010000048.1, from coordinate 30,410 downwards.
GGGTGCGTCGGATTTCGCGGCATCACGCCGCCACCCGGAGAAAACGCGACTATTCCCCAATGAATACCGCTCTTTCGGTCCTTCGCGATCGGATGATCGCGTTCTCTGGCGGTGCGACGCACCGGTGTCGGGTGGCGCGCGACACCACGCGCGCGCCGGTCGCCCGGATCTCTCGGCGCGCACGCACACCGCGGCACGCCGCGTCGTGCGACGTCGCGCGCGGGTCCCGACGGAGCGCGAATGCTTGCATTCCTCCGCCGGAGAAGGTCAGATAGTGGGGCACTCCGTTCCGTGAGGAACCGCGCACGACAAGAAAGGAAACCGTCGACGAAGTATCGGAGGCAGTCCGATGCTCCCGGAAACATCCGGGACATCAACCGTCCCCCGGTCTTGCAGTGGACTCCACCGCGGCGGAATCCGCAGTCGTCTCATACAGAGCGACTGAACACACAACGTAAGTAACCACTTACCCAACGAGAGGAAACTCAAGTGGCAGCAAAGAAGAAGGCGGCAGCCAAGAAGGCTCCGGCACGCAAGAAGAAGGCAGCGGCGAAGAAGGCCGCTCCTCGCAAGAAGAAGAAGGCGGCAGCGAAGAAGGCTGCTCCCAAGAAGAAGAAGAAGGCGGCAGCGAAGAAGGCTGCTCCCAAGAAGAAGAAGAAGGCTGCAGCGAAGAAGGCTGCTCCCAAGAAGAAGAAGAAGGCAGCCGCCAAGAAGGCAGCTCCTCGCAAGAAGAAGGCCGCAGCCAAGAAGGCTGCTCCTCGTCGTCGCAAGCGCACGACGAAGAAGGCCGCAACCACCGTCTGAACGGTGGGCCGCCGGCACTGACCGGCGGATGCGGATCCTTCGGGATCGGAGTGTGCAGGAATGGGGGGCGAAAGCCCCCCATTCCGCTTTTCCCGGGTCGTGTCCCCGGGGTCGGTCAGAGCCGATCCATGTGGTGGAACACCTCGGCGGCGCCGAATCCGTGCGGGGCCCCCAGTTCGGCGAGGCGTGCCCCGATGCGCTCGCGGAAGGCCACCATCTGGGTCTCGTCGACCGCCTTCATGGTCGATTCGAACTGGGAGACATGCTCCTCCAGTGCCGCAAGCTTGGCCCCGACGGTGTCCGTGATGTCCTCGACGTGGTTGACCTCGTCGGCTTCCCACAGCAGGAGCGCATCGGGTCGGTGGTGAGCGACCCCGTGCCGGGTCATGTGATGGCGCAGAAAATGGGGATCGCGCGCCGCCACGATGGCATCGCACACCACCAGACCGGTGTTGCGATGGTCGGGATGGAGGCGGTATCGCTTCCACGGATCGTGCGTGAGAACGACGGCGGGCCTGATCGTGCGGATGGCGAGGGCCACGCGGTCGACCATGTCCCGCGAGTGCTCGAGTTCTCCGTCCACCGCGTCGAGGAACGTGACCGTTCCCGTCGCGCCGAGTGCCGCGGCTGCCGCGCGTTGTTCGTCGCGTCGTTGGGCCACGAGTGCGACCGTGTCCGCGTCGGGATTCCAGGTGCCCTTCGACCCGTCCGTCATGACGAGATGGTGGACCACGGTCCCGGACGCGGCCCACTTGGCCAGGGTTCCCCCACAGCCGAATTCGACGTCGTCGGGATGCGCCCCGATGGCCAGGGCGGAAGCGGGAGGGGACAGGTTCGTGCCCCGCGCGGCAGGTGCGGCGGGCGGTTGTCCGGGGTCGTTGGCGCTCATCGCTGGGTTCCCTTCTCTCGCCTGCGGGCGAGCTCGTCGAGGTCGGCGGCGTCGTCGAGGTCGAGGGAGAGGTCGGCATCCTCGATGGTCTCGACCGGCAGGCCGGCGATACCAGCGGCACGGAGGTGATTCGCCCAGCTGCCCGGACCGTAGGCGGTGGTGAAGCCGGAGTCGACGGGGAAGGCGAGCACGTTGGTGCCGTCGCGGTGGCGGTCGGGAACCAGGGTCACGGTGCCCGGCCGCACGATGTGGTCGAGTCGATGCGCCAACGGAAGATCGGCATGGGCCACGACGAGGTGCTCTGCACCCTCGGCGGCCGCCGCCCGGCGACCGGCCGCCACGGCGACGTCGAGTCCCGGGGCATCACACCGCACGACCGACGCTCCCAGGTCGCGGGCCCAGTTCTCCACCTCGTCGTCGTCGCAGACCACGTACACCGGGTGGGGTGCCGCGGCCGCCACGACCCGGGCCGCGCACTCCCGCGCGAGGGCCTCGCGCCGGGCCGCATCGAGGACACCGGCGAGACGTCCCTTGGCCAGTCGGAACGACTTGACGGGAACGACGACGGCAATGCGCACCGCTCCAGCCTACGAAGCGCCTGGGGCGGGTCATGCGGGCCTGACCTACTGTGGGGACATGGTCGTCGGCACCGCGGGAACGATGAGAATCGCCGTCGTGGGTGGGGGATCGTGGGGCACGACGGTGGCCTCCCTCGCCGCGGCCCACGGACCCACCGTCCTGTGGGCCCGCCGCCCCGAGGTCGTCGCCTCGGTCAACGACTCGCGCAGCAATCCCGAATTCCTGCCCGGTGCGGTGCTCCATGCCGACCTGCGGGCCAGCACCTCGCTGCACGAGACCGTGGCAGACGCCGACGTGGTGGTCATGGCCGTGCCCTCGCAGGGCTTTCGCTCGGTGCTCGCCGAGGCCGCGCCGCACGTGCGCGCCTGGGTGCCGGTCGTCAGCTTGTCGAAGGGACTCGAAGAGGGAACCCGTCTGCGGATGTCGGAGGTGGCGGGGGAGGTCCTGCCCGGACATCCCGTAGCGGTCCTCACCGGGCCGAACCTCGCCTCCGAAATCGCCGCGGGTCAGCCCGCCGCGGCGGTCGTGGCCATCGACGATGCCGTCATCGCCCGCGCCCTGCAGGAGCTCTTCTCCGCGCCGCACTTCCGCGTCTACACGAACTCAGACGTGACGGGTTGCGAGATCTCTGGTGTCGTCAAGAACGTCATCGCCATCGCCTCGGGCATCGTCCACGGCCTCGGCTTCGGCGAGAACACGAAGGCGGCGCTCATCACGAGGGGCCTGGCGGAGATGACACGTCTTGCGGTCGCTCTCGGCGGCGACGCGCTCTCCGTGGCCGGGCTGGCCGGCGTCGGCGACCTCATCGCCACGTGCTCCTCGCCCGCGAGTCGCAACATGAGCACCGGCATGCGGCTGGGTCGCGGGGAGCGGCTCGGCGACATCCTCGCGGGCACGAAAATGGTGGCAGAGGGCGTGCGCAGTTCCCGGGTCCTGCTCGACCTCGCCATCGCGCACGGGGTGGACATGCCGATCGTCGAACAGGTCGTGGGGGTGTGCCACGAGGGGACCCCCGTCGACGAGGCGCTCGTGGCCCTCATGTCGCGCAGCGCCAAGCCGGAGATCCGGTGAGTCCACCCGACGGACGCCTCGTCGGCGTGCGCGGTGCGCGGTGGCGCGCCGTGGTGGATGCACACGGCGGGGTGGCGCCCCTCGACGGCACCGCGCGACTCGACTGGCACGTCGCGGGGGACGACCGGTGGTACTCGCCCGCGACCGAGCCGAGCGTCCGACAACGCTGGTACGGGGGATTTCCCGTCGCCGAGACGCGCATGCGTGTGGGGGCGGGGGACATCGTCCAGCGCGTCTGGTGCACGGCGGACGCCGGTGGCATCACCGTCGTCGAGTTCGAGAACGAGACCGCCGCCAGCGTCGCGGTCGCGGTGACGCGCGGGGACATCCTGGCCGCGAGGGTGCTCTCGGAGAATCCGCCCGCCGGCATCGACCTGCCGCCCGGATCGGTGGCCCTTCCCCTCGGTCACCGATCGAGCGTGCGTGTCGGCATCGCCCACGGCACGCCCCGGACGGGACTGCTCCCTCCCGACCTCGCCGGGCACGAGACGGTGGTGCGCGGATGGGAGACGGCGTGCTCCGTCGCCTCGCGCATCGTTCTCGACGACCATTCGATCGTCGCCGGCGTCGCCCGGGTGCGCTGCGAACTCCTCCTCGGGGCGGGGGAGAAGGACTCGGCGGTGGAACGGGTGCGCCTCGGCGAGGTGCATCATGACGCCATCCTCGAGGTGGCCGACGCGGTGCAGCGGCGACTTCGCGCCGAGAAACGCACGCGCGTGCTGGCCTGGGACACGCCGCATCTGTTGGCCACGGGGGCGCGGGCGTGCGTGCTCCTCGGGGACGAGCGGGCCGCGGCCGACATCGGATCCTCGTGGCTGCGCCTCGCGGACCGGCCCGTGGAGGCACCGCCCGCCGAGATGCCCGACGGAGTCGCCGGCATCGCCTGGATCGAGTCCATTCTCTGTGCACCGTCGCCGTCGGGCGGCTCCTGTTCGCTGCTTCCGCGCGGCATCCCCCGCGCCTGGTGGGGCGCGGCCTTCGAGAGCCACGGTCTCGTGGCCGACCCCTGGCGCACCGTCTCGTTCGCGGTGCGCTGGCATGGCGCGAGGCCCGCACTCCTGTGGGAGACGTCGGGTCCGGCCGGACTCGTCGTCACCGCGGGCGACGCCGCGCCCGGGTGGCACAGCACCGAGGCCGCGGGCGAAACACTGCTCCCCGCCCCCGCCCCCGCCCCCGTCGGCGACTGACCGCGTTCAGCGGTCGGTGAATATTTCGACGGTGTCGCCCACGGCCACCGGTCCGGTGCGCTGCACGAGCGCGTACACCCGGCTGGCATCGCCCTTCTCGTGGTGGAGGAGCGACGTGTCGCCGTCGATGAAGAAGGGCGCGATGTTGGAGCACGGCAGGGTGTAGGCCGTGACCACGGCGCGCATCGCACCGATGCGCAGGTGCACGCCCGGCCGCATCGCCCGCCAGTCGACTCCGGCGAGAAGGATGTTCTCCCCGACCGCACCGGGCGCGAGGGGGTGACCGGCAGCCGAGAGCGAGGCGAGAGCCTCGGCGGACCACAGGCACAGCGCCTGCCATGGACGCCCGTGCAAGGCCCGGCTGCGACGTACGTCGCCGGCCAGACCCGTCCACCCCACATCTGCGCGGTTGAGCGGGGATTTGGGGAGCCCGCGGGAGGCGTGCAATCCGACGACGGTCGCCGAGCGGTCCACGTCGAGGGCGCGCATCGTCGGGAAGAAGCGCCACATCGCGCCGATGACGGCGCCGACTCGGTCGTCGTCGGTGTCGTCCCATCGTGCCGCGATCGATTCCGCGACGGACACGAGTGCCGGACCGACGTCGTCGAGCGGCGGCAGCGGCGCGCCGGCGAGGGACGCGACCTCGGCCACGAAGCCGCGCGCGCCGGCCATCCAGCCCTCTCCGATGGAGCTGTCCCACATGTGGTGGGCCCACAACTGGGGCAGCGCGGCGACGGTGCGCCGCGCATCCTCGGCGCTGTACACGTGGGGACCGACGGTGACGGGGGAGCGCCGGTTCACGGGAGGGAGCCTACGCTGGCGCCATGGCGCGGGTCGTTCCGACGAGGGAGGTCGAGGACGAACTGATCCGGTCGGGAGTGCGCACCGTGGCGGGCATGGACGAGGTGGGACGCGGCGCGCTCGCCGGACCGGTCATGGTCGGGGTGGTCGTCGTCGACGCGCGCACCGGTCCCGCTCCCGAGGGACTGGCCGACTCCAAGATGCTCACGCCGCGACGTCGCGAGGCGATGGTGCCCGTCATCGAGAAGTGGTGCACCGCATGGGCTCTCGGGGAAGCGAGCGCCGACGAGATCGACCGTGTCGGCATCATGGCCGCGCTCGGCCTGGCGGGCAGCCGGGCACTCGGCGCACTCGGATCGGCGCCAGACGTGGTGGTCCTCGACGGCACGACCTCGTTCCTGCTCGAGGAGAGTGACGGACCGCGCGTGGTCCTGCGCGCCAAGGCAGACCGTGACGTGGCCTGCGTGGCCGCCGCCAGCGTTCTGGCCAAGGTGGCCCGCGACGCCCTCATGGTGCGTCTCGACGGCCTCCATCCCTCCTATGGATGGGCGGGCAACAAGGGATACGGCTCGGCGGGCCACACCGAGGCCATCGCCCGGTGCGGCACCACGGACCTCCACCGGAGGTCCTGGAACCTCGGTGGCGGCTGATCAGGACGTGCGGATGTCCTTGAAGGCCGAGGTGGAATCGATGCCCGGCTCCTTCGGGAGCCCGAGCACCCGCTCGCCCACGATGTTGCGCATCACCTCGTCGGAACCGCCCGCGATGCGCAGTCCGGCGGCACCCAGCACCATGGACGACCAGGCGTAGGTGCCCCACTCGCCCGAGTCGGCGACGAGCTTGGGCCCGAGCACGTGGGAGAGGAAACGCACCAGGCGGGCCTGGTTGTTGACGAGCACCATCTTGGAGATGGAGCCCTCCGGTCCCGGGGTCTTGCCGGCCTTGGCCTGGGCTGCGGTGCGCATGGCGTTGAGCGCTGCGATGCGGTAGTTCATGATGAGGTCGGCGAGCTCGTGGCGCACGAGCGGGTCCTTGTCGAGGCCGTAGTGGGCCACCATCGCGCGCACCCTCACGAGGAGGTTCGCGTCCCCGGCGTTGTTGTCCCCGATCGACGCGCGCTCGTTCATCAGCGTGGTGAGCGCGACACCCCAGCCGTTGTTCACGTCGCCGAGACGGTGGTCGTCGGGCACGCGCAGTTCGTTGAAGAACACCTCGTTGAAGCTGGCGCCGCCCGTCATCTGGCGGAGGGGGCGGATCTCGACGGCGGGATCCTTGAGGTCGATGACGAAGGCGGTGAGACCCTTGTGCTTGGGCATGTCCCAGTCAGTGCGGCACAGGACCTCGCCGATGTCCGAGTAGTGGGCGCCGGACGTCCAGACCTTCTGGCCGGTGATGATCCACTCGTCGCCGTCCCGGACCGCGCGCGTGGTGAGCGAGGCGAGGTCGGACCCGGCGCCGGGCTCGGAGAAGAGCTGTGCGCCGATGATCTCCCCGCGCCACAGGCGACGGAGATAGAGGTCGACGGCGCGCTCGCTGCCGTGGGCCTCGATGGTGGGAGCGACCATGCCGAGGCTGATGGTGAAGGATCCCTGATCGGGCACCTTGAATTGCGACTCGAGCTGGCGCCAGGCCCGGTCGTAGGAGGGCGGCAGTCCGCGACCGCCGTGCTTCACGGGTCCCGAGATCCAGCCGAAGCCGGCGTCGAACTTCTGCTGCCGCCACCGCTTGGCTTCCTCGGCCTCGGCACCCTCGGCGGCGCGATCGCGCTCGCGGTAGAAGGTGTCGGAGCCCTCGCCCCACACGAACGCCTTCTCGGCGGGTCGACGCACGGCGTTGGCCTCGAGAAAGGCGAGGGCCTCTGCCTGGAAGGTGTCGAGATCGATGTCGGCCATGGGGGACTCCTTCGGGTCGGGAGGCACGGACCGTGGTCCGGGCCTCGGGGCGTACGGTATCGGCGCACCCGAGGGGTCGGCGAAGCCGGGGCCGTGCTGACTAGCCTCTCGGCATGGGTCAGCCGGTGGCAGTCGAGGAGAAGCAGGGGGCATCGCCCTCGGTCGTGAGGTTCGAGACGAATCGCTCCCTCACGGGAATGGGCCACGAACGCTTCGGGTCCGCCGCCGAGGCCGTCGGGCCGCGTTCGGCCGCCGTGCTCGCCCGCAGGCTCTTCGAGACGGGCCGGGTGGCCGGTGTCCACGTGTTCTCCAACATCGTCACGGTCACCCTCGCCCCCAACGCCACCGCCGCCGGCCTCGAGGACATCGTGCGCGACCTGTACCAGTACTGGAAGCCGGGCATGACCCCTCCGCGGCCCGAGGACCTGGTGGCCGAGGCGGCCCCCGAGGCCGCGGCCGCACCGGCCGCCGACGGTGCCCCGGCGGGGGATTCCCGCATCCCGGCGAATCTGGCCGAGCGCAGCCGTCTCGCCCGGGAACGCTGGGCCGCCAAGAACGGCTGACCCGTTCGGGTAGGAGGCGGACCGAACACCTGTTCGGTACCCTGCGGGCATGGCCCGCATCCCCGTCGCCTCGCCCGCCGATCTCGTCCCCGCGCGCCTGCGCGATCGCATCACCACGGCCGGTCGTCTCGCCGCCGATGTCGCCGCCCTCGACGATGCCGGCCTCGGCACCCTGCCCGCTCCGGCCGCACTCGCCCCGCTCCTGCCGCGTGGCGGGGTGGAGCGCGGTCGCGTCTACGCCTGCGGCGGGGACGCACCACTGTCGCTGCTGTGGACGCTCGTGGCGCCGGCCACGCGGGCGGGGTCGTGGATCGTGCTGCTCGACATGGATCACGCGGGTCTCCTCGCGGCGCGCGAGAACGACGTGGCACTCGAGCGCACCGTGTGCGTCTCGAGCGGAGAGGGTCCGGGGCGCGACGAACGACGCCTGCGCGTGCTCGGCACGTTGCTCGACGGTTTCGACATCGTCGTTGCCGAGGCACCCGCGTGCGTCGATGCCGAGGCGCGGCGACTCGCCTCGCGGGCCCGGGCCGCGGGAACGGTCCTCGTGTTCGCCGGCGCTCCCGGAGCCTTTGCCGTCGACGTGTCGTTGCGGGCGCGCACCCGTTCGTGGGATTTCGACCTGCACGCCCGGGCCCGCACGGTGGAGGTGCGCGCCTCGGGTCGACGGGTGCACGGCTCGCCGATGTGCGTGCTGCAGATGCCCGCCGCCGATGCGTCGCGGCACCGCTAGGAGCCCACATGGCGGGACGCGTAGCGACGAGATCGGTGGTCCTCGTCTTCCCCGGTTGGGAGGAGGCCTGGAGCGGGGAGGAGGTGGCCCGTCACGCTTTCGAGTCCGTGGTGCGGGCCGTGTCGGACGTGGCCGCCCTCATCGAAGTGGAGGACACGGGCACCCTCGTCTTCCCGGCGCGCGGCCCGTCGCGGTATTTCGGGGGCGATCGGGCCCTGGCGGCGCGTCTCCATGCGCTCGTTGCCGGCCTCGCAGAGACGACCGCAGCCGCGACCGGGTGGGGCGTGGGCATCGCAGGATCCCGGTTCGCCGCCGCGGCGGCGGCCCGGATGGCGCACGTCGCGGGATCGCCCCGGGTGGTGGAGAAAGAGGACACGCCGGGGTTCCTCGCCGCGCTGCCAGTGGCCGCCCTGGCCCGGGTGGGTGAGGTGGATCCCTCCGTCGTGGACCTCTTCGGTCGTCTCGGTCTGCGCACCTGCGGGGCGGTGGCAGCGCTCGGGGAACCCGCCCTCGTGGATCGCTTCGGCGAGCAGGGGCGGCGCGTGCACGTGCTCGTGTCGGGCGGTGACGTACGCATCTTCGATCCGGCGGCGGTCCCCCGCGACCACACCGCCACCGTGACATTCGAGGATCCCGTGGACGACGGGGCGATCGTGGCGACCTCGGTGCGACCGGCCGCGGAGGATCTCGTCGCGCGCGTGGCGGCGCACGGACGTCAGTGCGTGCGTCTCCTGCTCACCTGCGAGGGGGACGACGGCGCCAGGACGAGCCGCATCTGGACCGAGACGCGCGGCTTCGGAGCGGCGGGCATCGTCTCGCGCGTCGCGGCGCAGGTGGCCGGTGTATCCGGCGGCGATCCCGCATCGCGGGGCATCACGTCGGTGGAGGTGGCGGCACTGGAGTGCCGCGCGCACCTCGCGGTGCAACCCCTCCTGTGGGGCGGCCGGCGCGAGAACAGCGAGCGGGCCGCCCGCGCCGCATCGCTTGCGGCGGCGGTGGATCCCCGCGTCGAGGTGTCGGTGCCGCGCTGGGAGGGCGGACGCGACCCGGCGCAGGTGTATGCGCGCGTGCCGGTGGGGCACGTGGACCTCGCCGACGAGGAGGCGGCGTTGCGCCGGGTGGAACGGGGAGAGGGAGCGGCGCGCGAGTGGTCGGGCTCCCTTCCGCGTCCCGTGCCCGCGCGCGTGCTGGCCCGACCCCGTCCCGCCGAACTGCTCGGGGAGGGCGGCGAGCCCGTGCGCGTGACGGCCCGCCACGAACTCGTTCCCGCACCGGTGCTCCTGCGCTCCGGTGCGTTCTCCTGGGAGGTGCTGCGTCTGGCCGGGCCCTGGCCGGTGGAGGAGAGATGGTGGGACGCCCGTCGTCGCCGACGCCACGTGCGTCTGCAGTTGCTCGTGCGCGATTCCCGCGGCTCGGTGGGCGTGCTCCTCGTCGGGCTCGAGGAGCACGCATGGTCGCTGCTCGCGCGCCACGACTGAGGTCCGACGATCACCGTTCCCTGATGACCGACGTTCTCCGACGACGGGACGGCGACGGCTGCATGACACACTCGCCCCGTGGACACGATGTCGATCGGGCAGTGGTGCGGGGTGCTCGACGGACACGATCCTGTCGATGCGCGCGAACGGGCGTCGATCGACGAGTTCCGCCGTGTCGCACCCCTGCTCGCGCGACCCTTCGACGAGTCGGCCGATCCGGTGCACGTCACGGCGTCGGCCATCGTCGTGAGCGAGGACGGAACCCGCACCGTGCTCCATCTCCACAAGAGACTCGGCATGTGGATCCAACCCGGGGGCCACATCGAGACCGGTGAGGATCCCCTCGCCGCCGCGGTGCGCGAGGCCCGGGAGGAGACGGGACTGCCGGTGCGGCCCTGGTTCGGCGACCGTTCGTTCCTGCACGTCGACGTGCACCCCGGTCCCCGCGGACACACCCATCTCGACCTGCGGTTCCTCCTGTCCTCGCCCCTCGTCGACCCCGAGCCGGCAGAGGGGGAGAGCGCGCAGGTGGCCTGGTTCGCCTGGAGCGACGCCGTTCTCGTGGCCGATGCCGCCCTCGACGGGGCCCTCGAAGCCGCCCGTCGTCGCCTGCAGCACCCCGGTTGATGACGGGCGGGCCGGGACCCGGCCCGCAAAGAGGCGAACATATGTTCGGTAGTGTGTCGGGATGGACGGATCACGGTCCCGACACACGGTGCCCTACGCCGAACTGCACTGCCGTTCGAACTTCTCCTTTCTCGAGGGGGCGTCCTCCCCCGAGGAACTCGTCGACCGCGCCGCCGCACTCGGGCTGTCGGGGCTCGCCCTCACCGACCGCAACGGTCTCTACGGCGTGGTCCGCTTCGCCGCCGCCGCCCGGGCTCCCGGTGTGCCGACCGTCTTTGGCACCGAGATCGCCTGCACCGGTCCGTGGGCCTCCCCGGGGGACATCGTGGCGATCGCCCGCGGCCCGTCGGGATACGCGCGCATGGCGCGCGCCGTGAGCGAGGGTCAGCTCGCCGGCAGCAAGGGCGCTCCCGTCTTCGACGCCGCCACGGTGGCCTCCACCCTGGCCGGGACGTGCACGGTGCTCACGGGCGGCGCCCGTGGCGTGGTGCCCCGCGCGTTGTTCGACCACGGTCCGGCCGCGGCCGTGCGCGCACTCGGCCTGCTCGCCGAGATGCACGGTCGCGCCAACGTCCTCGTCGAACTGTGGGACCACGGCGATCCGCTCGACGCGGTGCGCAACGACCAGCTCGTGCGCGTCGCGGCGTCGGTGGGTGTCGAGTGCGTGGCGACGAACGACGTGGCGTACGCGGTTCCGTCCCGGCACCGGCTGGCGGCGGCCTTCGCCGCCGTGCGCCGGAGATCTTCCCTCGACGAGATCGACCACGAACTCCCGGCCTCGGCCGCGGCGTGCCTGCGCTCGGGCGCCGAACAGCTCCGCCGCTTCGCGCGTCATCCCGGCGTCGTCGAACGCACCGTCGAGGTGGCCTCGGCCGCGGCCTTCGATCTCGCCCTCGTCGCGCCGCGCCTGCCGCCGTTCCCCTGTCCCGAGGGAAGGGACGAGATGTCGCATCTGCGGGCCCTCGTGGAGGAGGGCGCCACCCGGCGCTACGGCCCGCGCGGCGGCGACGGCGACCTGTGCACCCGGGCGTGGCGCACCATCGACCACGAACTGTCCGTCATCGGTGCGCTCGGGTTCGCGGGGTATTTCCTCGTGGTGTGGGACATCGTGCGCTTCTGCGAGGAACGGGGGATCCTGTGCCAGGGGAGGGGCAGCGCGGCCAACAGCGCGGTGTGTTTCGCTCTCGGCATCACCAAGGCCGATGCGGTGGCGCTCGGGCTGCTCTTCGAGCGATTCCTCTCGCCCGAGCGGGACGGTCCTCCCGACATCGACGTGGACATCGAGAGCGGCCGGCGCGAGGAGGTCATCCAGTACGTCTGGGAGCGCCACGGGCGCCTGCACGCCGCCCAGGTGGCCAACGTCATCACGTACCGCCCGCGTTCGGCGGTGCGCGACATGGCCCGCGCCCTCGGTCACGGCGCGGCCGAACAGGACGCATGGAGCCGGCAGGTGGATGCCTGGGGAACGGTGGCGTCCTCGATCGGTCGCGCCGACTGCGACATACCGCCCCTCGTGCTCGAACTGGCCGCGGAGGCGGAGGGCATGCCCCGTCACCTCGGCATCCACTCGGGGGGGATGGTGATGTGCGATCGCCCCATCGTCGAGGTGTGCCCGGTGGAGTGGGCGCGCATGGAGAACCGCAGCGTGCTGCAGTGGGACAAGGAGGACTGCGCGGCCATCGGTCTGGTCAAGTTCGACCTCCTCGGCCTGGGGATGCTCTCGGCCCTGTCGAACGCCTCCACCCTGTTCGCCCTGCACCGCGGCGCACCCCTCGACCTCGCGACCATCCCCCAGGAGGACGCGGTGTACGAGATGCTCTGCCGGGCCGACACGGTGGGGGTCTTCCAGGTGGAGTCGCGCGCCCAGATGTCCACCCTGCCGCGCCTGCGGCCGCGCACCTTCTGGGACCTCGTGGTGGAGGTGGCCCTCATCCGGCCCGGCCCCATCCAGGGCGGATCGGTGCACCCCTACATCCGGCGCCGCAACGGCAGGGAAGCGGTGACCTACCTGCATCCCCTGCTGGAGAACTCGCTGGCCAAGACCCTCGGCGTGCCGTTGTTCCAGGAGCAACTCATGCAGATGGCCATCGACGTGGCCGGGTTCACCCCCGCCGAGGCCGACCGCTTGCGCCAGGCGATGGGCTCGAAGCGGTCGCGCGCGCGCATGAAGGAACTCGAGGAACGCCTGCACGCGGGAATGGCCGAGCGCGGCATCCCGCGCGACGTCGCCGCGGCCATCTTCGACAAGATGGCGGCCTTCGCCAGCTACGGATTCCCCGAGAGCCACTCCGTGAGCTTCGCCTACCTCGTCTACGCCTCGGCATGGATCAAACTGCACGAGCCGGCGATCTTCTGCGCCGCGCTGCTCGACGCCCAGCCCATGGGTTTCTGGTCCCCCCACACGCTCGTGCGCGACGCGCGGCGTCACGGCGTCGTGGTGCACACGCCCGACGTCAACGCCTCGGGTGCCGGCGCGGTGCTCGAGGCGTGCCCCGAGTCCCGCGGGGGCCTGGCTGTGCGGCTCGGCATCGGCTCGGTGCGGGGCGTGGGAGCAGGACTCGCGCGCGAGATCGCCGCGGGTGCTCCCTATGCCTCCATGGAGGACCTCTCCGAGAGGGTTCCACGCATCAACCGCGCACAGATGGAGGCCCTGGCCACGGCCGGTGTGTTCTCCTCGCTCGGCGCCGGGCGGCGCGACGCGCTGTGGGAGGCAGGGTCCCATCCCCCGGCCGGCGACCGTCTGCGGGGAGTGCTCGGTCTCACCACGCGTCCGGTGCTGCCGGGGATGGAACCCGTCGAGGTGGCCGTGGCCGACCTGTGGGCCACGGGCATCTCTCCCGACGGGCACCCCACCGTGTTCCTGCGCGCACAACTCGATGCCCGTGGCGTGACGACGGCGGAGGGATTGGCCGCGGCCGAACACGGATCACGGGTGACGATCGCCGGCCTGGTGACGCACCGGCAGCGTCCGCCGAGTGCGGGGGGAACGACGTTCATCAGCCTCGAGGACGAGACGGGACTGGTCAACGTCGTGTGCTCGCGGGGATGCTGGATGCGCCACCGCGACATCGCGCGCGACGCCCCTGCACTGCTCGTGCGCGGACGGATGGAGAGGGTGGACGGTGCGGTGAACGTGGTGGCCGAGACGCTCTCGCCGTTGCTCGCACCGGCGACCGTCCCGAGTCGCGACTACCGCTGAGTGTTCAGTCCGCGGGGCGCTCGTTCAGGCCGTCGTTGAACATGCGGTAGGTCTCGTAGATCTCCCCGCAGGCCTCGCACATCGGAACCTGGCGCGGGTCGCGCGAGGGCACCCACACGTGCCCGCACAGCGCCTCGAGCGGCGTGCCCGTGATGCGGGCCTCCAACACCTTGGCCGCGGCGTCCTCGCCGGGCTCGGTCTTGACGATGTGGGCCACGATGGGCTCGCCGGTGGCGGTGGTCGTCTCCGTCTCGCGACGCGTCTCCGTCGACGGCAGGGGGATCATCGAGGCGGATGCCGACGGCACGATCCCGTGGTCGCCACGATCACGCGAGTGCTCCATCATGCGACCACATAGACGAGGAAGAGCGACACCGCGATTCCCGCGAGTGGGGCGACCCATCCCGCCCACTCCTCGCGGCGCATCCACCGGGGTTCGAGCATCGCCCAACCGCACGCCGCACCCATGAGCGCACCGCCGACGTGCCCGCCGACCGAGATGCCGGGCACGGTGAAGGTGATGACCAGGTTGAGCACGAGGATCGTGCCGATACCGATGCGGAACGGGTTCACGCCCCGTTGCTGGAAGGCCACGGTGGCCGCGGCCATGAGGCCGAACACCGCGCCCGAGGCGCCGCCCGTCAGGGCATCGGGGGTGACGAGGAGGGCGCCGGCCGCGCCGCCCATCATCGAGGCGAGGTAGAGAAGGACGAAGCGCCCGCGGTCGAGGGCCGGCTCCAGGATCGAGCCCAACTGCCAGAGCAGGAGCATGTTCATGCCGATGTGGAACGCACCGAAGTGGAGGAATCCCGAGGTGACGAGCCGCCACCACTGACCGTCCTCGATGAACACCATGGACAGGGCGAGGTCGAACTCGCGGCGGTTGACGATGCCGTCGAGTTCGGGCATCGCCGCCCCCACGGTCAGCCACAGGAAGACCGCCACGTTGACGACGATGATCGCCCCGGTGAAGGGGGTGCGCTGCCCGGCCCAGCGGTTGCGCATCTGCTGCGATCGGGCGGGTCGCGCCCGCCTCGTGCAATCGGTGCACAACGATCCCACGGACGCCTGGACGAGACAGTCGTTGCACGCGGGACGCTCGCAGCGCGTGCAGTGCCTTCCGGTCGGTCGGTCGGGGTGCCTCGTGCAGTGTTCGAGGACGGGAGGGGGCAACGACACGACCGGAGTGTACGGGCTCAGTTCCCGGGGTCCCGTTCGGCGACGTCGCGGTGGGCGAGGTACCACTCGACGGTGGCGCGCAATCCGTCGGCGAGCTCGGTGCCGGCCCTCCAACCGAGCAGGCGGTGGGCGCGCGACGGATCGATGCGGCGTCGCGGCTGGCCGTCCGGGCGCGACGCGTCCCATGCGATCTCTCCCGCGAAGCCGACCGTTCGCGCGACGAGTTCCACGAGTTCCCGGATCGTCACCTCCCGATCCGCGCCGAGGTTGATCGGTTCGGTGCCGGCGTGCACCTCCGCCGCGCGCACGATGGCATCGGCGGCGTCGTCCACATAGAGGAACTCGCGGCTCGCCGAGCCCGTGCCCCACACCTCGACGACGGGGGCGCCCGACTCGACGGCATCCACGCACTTCTTGACGAGGGCGGGGATGACGTGGGAGACGCTGGGGTGGAACTTGTCCCCGGGGCCGTAGAGGTTGGTCGGAATGAGGTAGGCGAAGCGCTGGCCGTACTGGGCGGCGTTGACCTGGGCGTGCACGAGCTGGGCCTTCTTGGCGATGCCGTAGGGGGCGTTGCTCTCCTCGGGATAGCCGTCCCAGAAGGACTCCTCCCGGAAGGGCACGGGAGTGAACTTGGGGTACGAGCACACGGTGCCGAGGAGAACGGTCTTGTCGACACCCGCGGCGCGGGCCGCCTCGATGACGTGGGTGCCCATGAGGAGGTTGTCGAGGTAGAGGCGTGCGGGGTCGACGAGGTTGTAGCCGATGCCTCCCACGCGCGCCGCGAGATGGATGACGTGCCCGGGTCTCTCGGCCAGGAGCATCCGTTCGGCCTCTCCCGGCACGGTGAGGTCGCACTCGGCGTGGGACGGTGCCGACACCTCGGCACCCTCTGCGCGCAGGCGCGCCACGACGACGGATCCGAGGAAACCGCGGCCCCCGGTGACGACGACGCGCCGTCCCTCCCAGAATCCCGACATGGGACCCATGGTAGGCGGGGCGGGCAGAATGAGCAGATGCCGTCCCGGGGCCCAGTGCTTGCCGTCAATCTCCTGTGGAGTGTTCCCGGGGTGGGCGGCAGCGAGGAGTATCTGCTTCGCCAGCTCACCGGGCTGGCCGAGACGTCCGGTGAGTGGTCGGCGGAGGTGTTCGCTCCGCGGGGATTCTCGGTGCGTCACCCCGACATCGCGTCGAAGTTCACCGTGCACGAGGCGCCGAGCAGCTGCACGAGCAGACCCGTGCGCATCGCGCTCGAGCACTCGTGGCTCGCGGCACGGACCCGACGCTTCGATGCCGTGCTGCACGGCGGGGGAACGGTTCCCCTGTTCGGCCGCCGGCCCGCGGTGCTCACGATCCACGACATCCAATGGGTCGACCATCCCGCCTGGGTCGCGCCCCGCAAACTGCGCTACCTGCGCGCGGCCGTGCCCCGGTCCATCGCCCGCGCGGCCGGGGTGACCGTGCCGACGCGCTTCGTCGCCGACTCACTCGTCGCGGCATTCGGCACCGACCCGTCCCGTATCGGGGTGGTGCGCCACGGCCTCGAGAGCGACTTCGGGGCCCGGTGCACCCCCGCCGACGACCTGCGCCGCCGCTACGCGCTCGGGGACGGTCCGGTGCTCGTCTATCCGGCGATCACCCATCCGCACAAGAACCACCTCTTCCTCCTGCGCCTTCTCGCCGCGGCTCGGGGGAGGTGGGGCGACCCGTCGTTGCGCCTCGTGCTCATCGGTTCCGCCGGTGCCGCCGACGACGACGTGCGACGAGCAGTCGTCGACCTCGGTCTCGGGGGTCGCGTGGCGATGCCGGGTCGGGTGGAGCACGCGGACCGCAACGGGCTCTTGGCGATGGCGGCCGCTCTCGTCTTCCCCAGCGAGTACGAGGGCTTCGGTGCCCCGGTGATCGAGGCGATGCGACTCGGCACGCCGGTGGTGGCGAGCGACCGTGCCTGTCTTCCCGAGGTCGTCGGCGACGCCGGCATCACGGTTCCCCTCGACGAGCAGTCGTGGACGGCGGCGCTCGACGAGGTCGTGGAGCGCCGCGACGACCTCGTCGCGCGCGGGCTGATCCGCGCCGCGCATTTCACGGCGGCCGAATCCGCGCGCGACCTGACGGCCGTTCTCGACGCCGCGCGGGGGACGCGATGACCCGCCGCCCGATCGTGGTGCTCTGTCCGCACTTCACCCCGGACACCGCACCGACGGGCGAGATCATGTCGCGCATCGTCGAGGAGTTCGTCGCGGCGGGGGAGCGCGTGCACGTCGTGACCTCGCTTCCCTGGTATCGCGCGCACGCCATCGAGGAGGGATGGGGCGGCCGGCTCGTGCGCCGCGAGCGCACACCGTGGGGTTCGATCCTCCGGGTGCATCCTTTTCCGGGCGGGGACAAGACGAACCTTCCCCGTCGCGCCGCGGGTTTCCTTCTCTTCACGATCCTCGCCGGCGCCTGCACGCTCGTGGCCGGAGGCTGGCGCCGTCGACCCGCCGCTGTGCTGTCGATGTCCCCACCGCTGACGACCGGGCTGACCGGATGGATGGTGGCGCGCCTGCGGCGGGCGCCGGCGGTGTTCGACATCCAGGACGTGTTTCCCGATGCCGCCGTGGAGACCGGCGCCATCACCAACCGCACGGTGATCTCCCTGGCGCGACGACTCGAGCGCGCGAGCTACCGACGCAGCGACGCCGTGGTCGTGCTCTCGGACGACCTCGCCGCCAATGTGCGCGCCACCATCGGAGCCGACCGCGCCGACAGGGTGCACGTCATCCCCAACTTCGTCGACGCCGCCCGCATCGTCCCGCGCGACCGCGCGACCGCCTACCGGGCGGAGCTCGGCATCGGCGACGAAGTGGTGGTCATGTACGCGGGGAACGTGGGTTTTTCCCAGTCGCTCGGAATGCTCCTCGCGGCCGCCCGGGCCCTGCCGGAGACGGTCTTCGTCATCAACGGCGAAGGAGCGGCCCGGCGCGACCTCGAGAGGGACGCGGCCGGTCTCGCCAACGTGAGGTTCAGCGACTACCAGCCGCGCGAGCGCGTCGCAGAGGTGCTCGCGAGTGCCGACATCCACGTCGTGCCGTTGCGCGCCGGACTCGGTCGGGTCAGCGTGCCCTCGAAGACGTACTCCATCCTCGCCGCGGGTCGACCCGTCGTGGCCTGCATCGACCCCGGGACGGAGGTTCCCCGCATCCTGGCGGTGAGCGGCGCGGGGGTCGCCCTGCCTCCCGATGACCCGGCCGCCCTCATCGGGGCCCTCACGGCGCTCGTGGCCGACCCCGTTGCACTGGGGGAGATGGGGGAGAGGGGACGCTCGTGGGTGGAATCCCACGTGTCTCCGCGGGCGGTCGCCCGATCCTGGCTCGACCTGTTCACCGTGCTCAGGAGGTGAGGCGGTAGCCTCGGGTCCTCGTGGCCAGTAATTCGTCGGCAAAGAAGGTTGCGCGCCTCGCGCGCAAGAGCAAGGGCAAGAAGGTGCGTTTCCAGGGAGGCACCGTCTTTCCCCTCACCATGGCCGTCGTGGTTGCACTCGGTCTCGTGCTCGTGGGTTACGCGCGCGGATCGGCACCGAGCAACGAGGTCCGGCCCACCACCGACGACCACTGGCACATCGCCATCGGGTTCTGGGAATGCGACGCCGAGCTGGGCAACCTGACCGGAACCAAGGACGACGGTTCGAACGCCGGTTACGAGCGCTTCGGCGTGAACAGCCTCGACGACGGCGTCATCCACTGGAGTCCCACCTCGGCGGCTGCCGGCACCAACGCGGCCCTCGGTGCCTACCTCGACACCTACGGCGTCGAGGTGTCCACCGACAAGCTGGTCTTCCCCGCCGACCAGTTCGGCGGTGCATCCTTCGAGCGCGGCACGGACAAGTGCATCGACGACTCCGGCAAGGAGGTCGACGGCCAGATCCAGGCGTGGGTGTGGGAGCGCTACGACAACCAGAGCGCCAAGCGCAAGCTGATCACGGACTTCTCCTCCATCCGCATCACGAACGACGGCATGGCGATCATGATCGCTTTCGCACCGGCCGGCGCGACGATCCCCCTCCCGGCGTCCGCAGCCGCACTTCCGGGCCTCGAGGGACACACCGATGACGGGGCGGGCACCGCCACGACCGTCGCCCCCACGACCACGGGCGGCTGATGCACGCAGTGGTCCTCGTGGGCGGATTCGGCACCCGCCTGCGACCGCTGACCCTCTCCGTTCCCAAACCGTTGCTCCCCGTGGGCAACGTGCGTCAGATCGAGCACGTGGTGGCGGGACTCGGTCGCCACGGCATCACCCGGGTCGTTCTCGCCCTCGGATTCAAGGCCGAGCCCTTTCTCGAGGCCTATCCGGACGGCACGTGCGCGGGCATCCCCCTCCACTTCGCGGTCGAGCCCGAACCTCTCGACACGGCGGGAGCGATCGCCTTCGCCGCCCGCGACGCCGGCATCACGGACACCTTCGTCGTGATGAACGGTGACATCCTCTGCGACGTCGACGTCTCGGCCCTCGTGGAGTTCCACCGCGCGCGAGGGGTGCGCGCGACCCTGCATCTCGTCCCCGTGGCCGATCCGTCGCAGTACGGCGTGGTGGAGACCGACGCGGAGGGGATGGTGCATCGCTTCGTCGAGAAGCCCGCTCCGGGCGAGTCCGACAGTCGCAACATCAACGCGGGCACCTACGTGCTGGAGCCGTCCGTTCTCGACATGGTTCCCCCTGGTGGGCGCCTGTCCATCGAGAGGGACATCTTCCCCGTTCTCGCCGCCGCGGACCAACTGGCCGCGATGGCGACCGACGACTACTGGATCGACACCGGGCGGCCCGAGACCTATCTGCGCGCCAATCTCGACATCATCGACGGCACCCGGTCCGTCATCCTCGCGGCGACCGGACCGCACGCCACGGTGGGCGCGACGGCATCGGTGGTGCACAGCGTGGTGGGAGAGGGTGCGGTCGTGGGTGACGGATGCGTCCTCGTGGATTCCGTCGTCCTGCCGGGAGCGAGTCTCGCGCCCCGCGTGAGACTCGAGCGCAGCATCGTCATGGGAACGGTCGGTGAGGGGAGCACCCTGGTCGACTGCGTCGTCGGCGCCGAGGGTGCCGTGCCGCCGCACTCGGATCTGTCCGGTGCGAGGGTTCCCGACCCGGAGCGGGGCTGACCGATGACGCCGGGCCCCGGGCGCGGCGTCGGGGCACCCGAACGCATTCTCATCGCCGGGGGAGCCGGGTTCATCGGCTCGCACCTGGTCGAACGACTCGTGGCCGCCGGTGGGGACGTCGACGTGG
Organism: Ilumatobacteraceae bacterium; assembly: GCA_032118285.1. Classification (GTDB taxonomy): domain Bacteria; phylum Actinomycetota; class Acidimicrobiia; order Acidimicrobiales; family Ilumatobacteraceae; genus UBA2093. The sequence continues at coordinate 10,140 of JAULXU010000048.1, read as the reverse complement.
TCGACGACCTCTCCACGGGTTCCCTCGCCCATCTGGCCGCGGCCCGCGACGGCGACGGACGGATGCGTTTCCAGAACTCGTCCGTGGATTCGCCTGCGTTCGTCGATCTCGCCCGAATGCGTCGCCCGGAGGTCATCGTCAACGTCGCCTCCTTCTCGCCGGCCGCCCGCGCGCCCGGACGCGCCTACCGGGATCTGGGGGACTGCCTGGCGGTGCTGGAGGCGGCGCGCGCGTGCGGGGCCTCCCGCGTCGTCACCTGTCTTCCCGCCGAGCTCGTCTACGGCGACGTGACGGCACGGGAGTCCCCCGTGAAGGAGGACCTCGTCACCGAGGCGCGGTCGATCGCCGAGATCATGGCCCGTGCCGCGATCCAGGCCCACGTCGTGCACCGTGACCGCTGGGGAATCGAGTTCGTCGTGCTGGCGGTCGCAAGCGTGTATGGACCGCGCCAACGACCGGAGGACGGCATCGTCGCCGCCTTCGCGCGGCTGCTCGCCGGCGGGGATTCACCCCGGTTCCCGGCATCGCCCTCGCAGGTGCGCGACTTCGTCCACGTCGACGATGTGGTGGACGCGCTCGTGCGGGCGACGGTGCACTCCGGTGGCCTCGTCATCAACATCGGCACCGGTCGGGCCACCACGGTGACCGACCTGTGGACCCTCATGGCGGGACGACACGCCGGATTCCCCGCACTCCCGCCCGCGCGACATCACGACCCGGCCCGACTCGTGCTCTCCCCGGTGCGGGCCCGCATCCAACTCGGATGGTCCCCGTTCACCGAACTCGCCGCGGGTGTGGCCACCGTCCACTGATCCTCGGTCGGATCAGCGGAAGAGATCCTCCGAGGCCGGCCTGACGATCTCGGCGACGGAGGAGTCGCGGAACCAGGCCCGGTCGAGTCCCCGTACGACCGCGACCGGCACACCCGACGACTTGCCCATGACGAGTTCCGCCGCGGAGGCGATCTCGTCGGCGATGCACACCTCCGTGGCCTGCATGATGCGACCGTGCGCATCGGGGGTGCCGCGGAGGTCGACGACCGCGGCGACTCCGGCCACACCGATGGCCACGTCCGTCACCCCCGTGCGCCAAGGGCGACCGAAGGTGTCGGACACGACGACCCCAACCTCGACGCCGAGGGAGGCGCGCACGATGTCGCGGATTCGACGGGCCGAGCGGTCGCTGTCGAGGGGCAGAAGTGCAGCGCGTCCCGCCTCGACGTTCGAGAGGTCGACACCGCTGTTGGCGCATATGAAGCCGTGGGTGGTCTCGGTGATGACGAGGTCGCCCCGCCGCCGCACGATGCGGACCGCCTCGGACTCGACGAGGTGTCGACGCGCTTCGGGATCGTCGGGGTCCACGTCGACGAGCCGACCCTCGGCCTTCGAGACGATCTTCTGGGTGACGACGAGCACATCGCCGTCCTCGAGGGGACCGTTGGGTGCCCGCCGGCACGCCTCGACGACGAGATCGCCGACCTGTTGTCCGGGAACCACTTCGCCGATTCCCTCCACGCCCCAGGCGACGAGCCGACCCATCAGCGCACGCCCTGTCCGACGGGTCCGCCCCCTGCCGCCACCGTGACGGCGGCGAGCGACGCGGCGATGGCCGGCGAGGACATGACGGTGTCGGTGACGACGCAGCGCATTCCCTCCCTCTCCACCTCGTCGGCACGGCCGGCGTCCCGGGCGTCGACGACGAGGGTGGCGCACACCGGTGCGTACAGACGAGCCACTCCGACGACCGAGGGCTCGTGCCCGAGCTCGGCCAGCATGCGATCGGCCGGCCCCTTGAGGGCCGCTCCGGCGACGATGGGCGAGACGGCGACCACCGTGTCGCGGCGGGCGGACAGGAGTTCATCAACCCCGGGGAGGGCGCGCACCGGACCGATGGAGACGATCGGATTGGACGGCGCGATGACGACGGTCTCGGCATCGGCGAGAAGGGCGGTGTCGACGAACCGGGCCGACTCCGCACCGGCGAATCGAACCGCGGCCACGGGAACCGAGTGGCGCAGGCGCACGAAGTACTCCTGGAAGGACACCTCGGATGCCTCGCCGGCGAGTCGGACCATCGTGCGCACCCGGTCGTCCGTCATCGGCACGACCCGCACCGACACCCCGGAGGCGCGACGCAATTCATCCACCACGTCCCGCGCCCGCGCACCCTCGTCGAGGCGCGCCGTGCGGTAGAGGTGGGTGGCGAGGTCCGTGTCCCCCAGGTTGAACCAGGTCCCCCCGGCCGTGGAATCCTCCGGTCGCACGGACTCGAAACGAGCGAGTGCCTCCATCGCCCTCCACGTCTCGCCTTCGAGACCCCATCCGCGCGCGGAGTCGGCGCGTCCCGAGAGGGTGTAGAGGACGGTGTCCACGTCCGGTGAGATGGAGAGACCGTGCATCTCGGTGTCGTCGGCGGTGTTCACCACCGCGACCACCCGGGAGGACTCGACGACGTGGACGAGTCCGCGCAGGAAACGGGCCGCCCCCACTCCACCGGCGAGCACTGTGATCACGGCGTCAGCGTAGGCGTAAGCGGGGGCGGCGGGTCGCGGTGGACCGGTGGTAGCGTCTCGGAGGTCCACGGCGGGAACACGACCCGTCGGCACCCAGAGGTACCCATGCCCCGCGCCTTCATCACAGGAATCACCGGTCAGGACGGCCAGCATCTCGCCGAGTTCCTCCACCACAAGGGTTACGAGGTCTTCGGGATGATCAAGGGGCAGAACAACCCCCGCGAGCGCAGTTTCCGCGACGAGTTCCCCTACGTCGAGCTCGTTCCGGGCGATCTCGCCGACCTGCCGAGCCTCGTCTCGGCGCTCGAGCACGTGCGTCCCGACGAGGTGTACAACCTCGGAGCCATCTCCTTCGTGGCCATCTCGTTCGGCCAGGCCGAGCTCACCTCGAACATCACAGGCCTCGGCGTGCTGCGCATGCTCGAGGCGGTGCGCATCGTGGGCGGCTCCCAGAACAACCCGATCCGCTTCTACCAGGCGTCCTCGTCGGAGATGTTCGGAAAGGTCCGCGAGGTTCCCCAGAGCGAGATGACGCCCTTCCACCCCCGGTCGCCCTACGGCTGCGCCAAGGTGTTCGGCCATTCCATCACCGTGAACTACCGCGAGAGCTACGGGCTCTATGCCTGCTCGGGGATTCTGTTCAACCACGAGGGTCCGCGGCGCGGCCTCGAGTTCGTCACGCGCAAGATCACCAACACCGCGGCCCGCATCAAACTCGGCATCGAGTCCGAACTGGTCATGGGCAATCTCGAGTCGAAGCGGGACTGGGGTTACGCGGGGGACTACGTACGGGCGATGTGGCTCATGCTCCAGCAGTCCGAGCCCGACGACTACGTGGTCGCGACGGGGGAGTCGCACTCCATCGAGGATTTCCTCGAACTGGCTTTCGCAGAGGCCGGACTGGGCGACTGGCGTCCCTATGTGCGCCGCGATCCCCGTTTTCTGCGCCCCGCCGAGGTCGACCTTCTCATCGGCGATCCGACCAAGGCCCGCGAGAAACTCGGGTGGATCCCCGAGGTCGATTTCCCCACCCTCGTGAAGATGATGGTGCGACACGACATCGAGACCGAGACCGCCCGCGCGCGGCGTTGATCACCCCTCGAGAGGTGCGTCGGCGATGCCGTCGATGAGCGACTCGGCATCCGGGACGGCACCGGCGGCGATCCTGGCCCGGTAGGCCGCGGCGAAGACGGCAAGAGCCGCCACCGATGCCGCCACCAATCCCAGTTCGACGCGCAGGAAGACGTCGTCGGCCGAGAGCCAGGTGACCACGAAGAAGGTGGCGAAGGCCGTCGTCCATCCGAGCGCCACGAGGGCGTGTCCGTTGAGGGCGATCACGGCTTGGGCGAGGGCGAGGGCGGCCATGTACAGGGCGCAGGCGAGGGCCAGGAGAGTGAGGGTGCGCCGGTCGAGTCCGCCCTCGTACACGAGTTCGAGCACCGCGGGTCCGGCGAGGAAGGCTCCGAGCGTCCCGAGGACGGCGACCCCGGTCACGATGCGCATGAGGGTCACGAGGCCCCGACGGAATTCGGCGAGGTTGCCCTGTGCCGCCAGGCGGGCCAGTCGGGGGAGCAGTGCCGCCTGCACCGCCTGGAACAGGTACAGGGGCACCCGGGCGAGCAGCAGGCCGTTGCCGAAGGCGGTCACCTTGGCGGCCTCACCGGGTGCGGCCAGCACGTCGACCCCGAGCGGTCCCGCATTGATGAGGGCCGCCGACATCACGGTGCCCGCGAGCAACCAACCGAGGTTCGGTGTCAACTCGCCCCACGACGCGGGCGGCCCCTCCATCGTGCGGGCTTCACCGCGTCCGACGACGAGGAGCGTGGCTACCAGGGGCGAGGCGGCCACGACGAGGGCGTAGGCGCCCGGTGTCCGAACGTCGGCGAGCCACAGGGCGACGCACCCAGCCGTGCGGGCCGTGCCGTCGACGGCGAGGATGAGTCCGTAGGCCACGAACCGACCCGAGCCGGACGCGATGCCGCGCACGAGGTGCATCGGACCGTACGCGCAGAAGGCCAGCACCAGGGCGACTGCGACGAGTCCGTAGCCCTCGAAGAGTTCCCGCGTGAGGAGCGGCCCGGCGAGGGCCATGGGCAGGGCGACGGTGGCGGCGAGCAGTGCCGCGAGGGGGAGCATGCGCTGGACGACGGGTCGTCCCCCCTGCCCCAGTGCACGACGGTGCGCCAGGGCACGGCCGATCTCCTGCTCGACGGGGAGGAACACACCGGGGACGAGGGCGAAGGTCAGGAACCACATCGCCACGATCGGCTTGAAGTCGTCCTTGCCGAGCGCAAGTTGTCCCACCTTGAAGAAGGCATAGGTGGTGATTCCCGACACGAAAAGACCGATGCCGACGGGAATGGTGCCCTCGGGAAGGGGGACGCGCGGGGACGAGGAATCCCGATCCACGTCTGCCCGCACGAGGGGCAAGGTTAGTGAGGAGGGACGTGTAGGTCCGTCCTCGTCGGACGTCAGTTTCCGGTCGTGCGCGAGCCGGACAGCGACTCGAGGATCTCCCGACGGCGAACCTGGAGTTTCTGGAAACCGAGCACGGCGAAACCGATGGCGGTGTAGCCGACGTCGGTGGCCTGACGCACCGCCCGCGAGGCGAGGACCCGTCCAGGGGCGAGGCGGGCCAGGTCGACGGAAGTGAGATCGATCGAGTGCAGGGAGGGCAGGGAGACCTTGGGCACCGAGACCTTGGGAACGGACAGGTGGGGCAGTGGCAACTTCATGACGGCACCCTAACGGGGACTGCTAGCACCAGCAAGCACCTCGTGCATGAGGCGCGATCCGGGCGTTCCTGGACCCCGAACTAGCCTGCCGGGGTCGTGTCCGAGCACTCCGCGCCCCCGCCACCGACCGCCCGCGCCGGGGCCGTCGCGCCCCCCGTCGTGGCGGTCATGGTCGTGCAGCATCCTCGGGAAGGGCTCGCCGAGGCTCTCGCATCGCTCGCGGCCCAGGATTATCCCACCGTCCAGACACTCGTGCTCGTGGGCGGCCGGGACGACGCCCCGGGCTCCCGGGCCGTCCTCGACACCGTCGCCAACTCCGCCCCGTCGGCGGTGGTGCGGTTTCTCGGTGCCAACACGGGCTGGGCCGCCGCCTGCAACACGGTGCTGCGCCTCGTCAAGGGTGACAGCGGTTTCTTCCTGTTCCTCCATGACGACGTGGCGCTCGCACCCGATGCGGTGTCCCGGCTCGTCGAGGAGCTCTACCGGTCCAACGCCGGGGTGGTCGGTCCCAAGCTCGTCGAGTGGAACGACCCGCGCCGCATCGCCAGTGTCGGCATCTCGGTGGATCGATTCGGCGTCGAGATTCCCGTCGCCGACGAAGGTGAGATCGACCAGGAACAGCACGACGCCGTCCGCGACGTCTTCGCCCTGTCCTCGGCCTGCCTGCTCGTGCGCGCGGACCTCTTCCGCACCGTGGGGGGATTCCATCCCCGCCTCGCGCTCGTGGGTGCCGCCCTCGACTTCTGTTGGCGTTGCCACGCGACCGGTGGACGCGTCGTGGTCGTGCCGGCGGCGGTGGTGCGCCACCGCGCCGAGTGGACACGGGCCGAATCCCCGGAGCTCCGTGTCGAGCGCACCGGGCTGCGCGAGACGACGCGCGTGCAGACCGTGGCGGCGATGACGCCGGCCGGCGCGTTCGTCGCGCTGTGGACGCAGATGCTCCTCTACACGATCGTCCGCGCGGTGGTGCTCGTGACGACCGGACGTCTGGGTGCTGCCCGCGCCGAGGTGGCGGCGGTCGTTGCGGCCCCGTTCGCACGGGGTGACGTCTCCGAGCGCCGGGCGCATCTCGCGGTGCACCGGATCGTTCCCGCCGCCGAGATCCGCGCGCTGCAGCTGCAGGGATCGAGCCATGTGGCGGCCTGGTTGAGGCGACGCTCGACACGGACGACAACGCCGGACCAGGTGGACGACCGGAGAGAGGCTCCGCCGCGGGGATCGATTGCTCTGTGGACGATTCTCGTGGGGCTCCTGCTGGTGGGCTCGCGGTCCCTGCTCCTCGGCGGCGTGGCGCCGGTGGGCCAGATGGTGGCCTTCGGAGAATCGGCGACCGACCTCGTGGCCTCGTATCTCTCCGGATGGTGGGGGGCGGGCTACGGCTCGGCGGGTTCGTTGCCCACCGGCACAGGTCTCGTCGGGGTCGTCGGTCTGTTGTTCGGCGGGCGCATGGGCCTGCTTCACTCGGTGTCGGTCGTCGCACTGCCGCTCGCCGGGTGGATCGGCACCTGGCGGTTCTCCTCGGTGCTCGGGTCACGGGCGTCGCGAATCGCCGCCACCGCCACGTATGCCGCGGTCCCCCTGCCGTACGCCGCCATCGCGGCGGGTCGTTGGGGGGCTCTCCTCGTCTACGCGCTCGTGCCCTGGATCGCCCACCTGATGCGCCTCCTCGTCGGGCACATCGACGCCAACGATTCGCTGACTCGCGGTGACGAGGACGTCTTCTTCGAGATCTCACCGCGGGTGCGCGTGCGATGGTTCTCCTCCCTCGCACTCGTGGTGGCGACGGGAATCGCGTTCGAGCCCGGACTGCTCGTCGTCGCCGGGGGACTCGTGTTCGTGTGGTCCGTCGTGACGCTCGCCCACGGTGCATCGCCGGCCCGCGCGATGCGGTGGGTGACCGTCGGGGTCGGGGCGATGGCGGCAGGTGTCGCGCTCAATCTCCCGTGGGCCGCCACGTATCCCGGGAGCCTGTGGTGGGAGAAACTCACGGGCGCTCCCGTGGAGGGCGGACGGGAGTGGGGTTTCCTGCGCATCGCTTCGTTCGGGGTGGGGGGCTATCTGTTGCCGCTCGTCTCGCTCGCGCTCTACGCGTCCGTCCTCGGTGCGGTGACCCTCGTGCGCGGGGCCAAGACGCCCTGGGCCCTGCGTGGCGCCGTGCTGGTCGTCGCCGCACTGCTCATGGTGGTGCTCGACGACGCCCAATTGCTGCCGTTCCACCTCCCAGAGCCCGCCATCATGCTCGTGCCGGTGGCGTTCGGACTCGCCACCTGTGCCGGCGCGATGGGCGCCACCTTCGTGGGCGACATGCGTCGCGGACGATTCTCATGGAAACAGCCTCTCGGTGCGCTGCTGTCCCTCGTCTTCGTGTCCGGTTTCGCCGCCGCACCGCTCAATGCCTGGGACGGCGGCTGGCGCCAACCCACCTTCTCCCTCACGACGCTGTTGCAGCAGCTTCCCGACCAGGAGGACGCGGGCGGCTACCGCACGATGTTCGTCGGTGACGGTCGCGTGCTGCCGGGCGCTCCCCTCTATTTCGGATGGGGAATCTCGTTCTCCGTGGTCAACGGTCGCTCACCCGGTCTGACCGAGACGTGGGAGATCGACGGCAACAGGCTCGTGGACGAGACGCGCACGGCGTTGCGCGGCATCGTGCGGGGCCAGACCGCCCGTGCGGGACGCCTGCTCGGCGTGCTCGGCGTGCGTTTCATCGTCGTTCCCGTCATCGACGGAGCAGAGTCGACGCGGGACCGACCCATAGCCGCACCGACCGGACTGGCCGACGCATTGGCGCGCCAATTGGACCTGCGGCGTCGCTATTCGTCGCCCGATCTCGTCGTCTACGAGAACTCGGCGTGGATTCCGGTGCGCTCCGAACTCGGTGAGAGTGGCGCGGATGTGAGCCGCGAGGCGGGTGCGGCGGCGATCATCGCTTCGGAGGTGACGGGCGCGCTCCCGCTTCCCGTGCCCGCGCGTCCCGACGGTCCGGTGACCGTGGGCGTGGGAGAGGGGACGGTGCACCTCGCCGTTCCGTTCAGCCGCGACTGGTCCCTGACCGTGGACGGCGTGCCGATCGGTGTCCGTCCGGCGTTCGGGCTCACCAACGCATGGGACGTACCCTCCGGCGGGACCGCCGAACTGGTCTGGACCACGGATCCCCTGCACCGCGCCGTCGTGGCGGTGCAGGCGCTGGCGTGGCTCCTCGTGTTCGTGGTGGCCACGCGCCGCCGCCGGTTCGGCGCATCGGGTGACCCGACGGGTGTCGCCCCCGTGTCGATGGGGGATCCGGCCCTGACGATGGGTGGGGAGGGTCGCGCGTGAGACGCGTCGTGCGGCGTCTCGTCACGCTTCTTCTCATTGCCGCGTCAGTGGCGGGCATCGTCCTCGTCGAGACCCGCGACTCGCCCCCCGGGGAGGGGGCATCGCTCGCGCTCGTGTCACTCTCGGGTTACCCCCAGGCGACCGAGACCCCGCGCATCTCCACCTCCTGGTTCTGTCCGGGTGCGGCCGCCGGTGACGGCATCACCTCTGCGTCGGTCGTGATCTCCAATCCCGGCGACACCGAGATGAAGGCGGCCATCTCCTTCCTCGGGTCCGGTGAGCCCGAGTCGGACTCGGTCGTCGTGCCCGCGCGCAGCCGGGAGACCTTCGACATCCTCCGGGGACGCGCCGTGGGCGTGGTGGCACCCGTGGTCGAGATCGTGGGATCTGTCGGGTCGGTGGAGCAGAAGATCGAATTCGCCGCCGGCAACGTCACGTCCCAGTGCGCTTCGCAGACGTCTCCCACGTGGTTCTTCGCCGACGGCCACACTCTCGAGGGCTCGAAGCACCGCCTCGTGCTCGTCAACCCCTTCCCCGAGAGCGCCGTCGTGAACGTGTCCTTCACCACCCAGGATGGCGAGAGGACACCGTCGACACTGCAGGGCCTCATTCTCGCGGCCCGATCGGCCCGCAGCATCTCGCTCGCCGAGGCCGGCGCGCGGGACGAGCGTCGCATCGCGGTCGAGGTGCGCGCCACCACCGGCCAGATCGTGGCTTCCCGCATCCAGCACTATCTCGGCGGCGGCCGTCTCGGATACTCGACCACCCTCGGCAATCCCGCCCCGCTCGGCGAGTATTGGTTCGCCTCCGGACGCACCGGCGCCAATCTCACCGAGCAGCTGATCGCCTTCAACCCGGGAGAGGAGGATGTGACGCTCAACATCGCCTTCTTCGGCGAGGGCATCACCGGAGGAGGAGAACCGACCGAGGGCGAAGTGGAGCCCTTGCCGAACGCTCAGGTGACCGTTGCGGCCGGGGCCATTCAGGTGATCCCGACCGACGAGATCGCCGATCTGCCGAAGGGCGACCACTCGATGTTCGTGTCCGTCGTCGACGGCGGGGGAATCGTCGTGGAACACGTGCTCAGCCAGAGCATCGGGCGCAGCTTCTTCACCGCGATCACGAACGGTATTCCGGGTCCGCTCGTGTCGCGGAAATGGCTCGTTCCCACCGGTGTCGCCGCTGGGCCGGACAACCTCCTGTCGGTGCTGAACGCCTCGAACGATGCGGGCACGATCACCGTGTCGGCCGTCGGGCCGGGCGGGACCGTTGCGATACCCGAGCTCACCGACGTTCCGCTCGCCGCGGCGCAGCTCCTGACGATCGAGCCGCCCGAATCGGCGCGCACGGCCGAACTCCTCATCACCTCGTCGGTTCCCCTGGTGGTGCAGCGGCGCACGAGCCGCGGGAACAACCTCGTGGGCTTCGGCATCGTCGGGGCACTCCCCGTGAGGGGAGCACGGTGAGCACCGAGCGGCTGGCGGCCCTCGCGGCGGTGATGGCCTGCGTTCTCGCGGTGGCGGCAGCCGCGCGTCGTCGACGGCCCGACCCGCCGACTCGGGCGGGGCACAGCGT
>JAULXU010000047.1:0-4473 GCA_032118285.1 Ilumatobacteraceae bacterium | reverse complement strand
GTCTTCACCCTCTCGACCAGCGTTCGCAGCACCTCCACGACCTGCTCGAGAATCGCCGATGGCGAGAGGCGCTGGGACAGGTCGCTGGCTGTGTTCCGGACCCAGAGCGTTCCGTAGATACCGGCCACGATGCCGAGCAGGAACCAGAACAGTCGTCTCATCGGTCCTCACGGTAATGGCGGGGAACCTCGAAACCCAACGGGTGATGTCCCGGCGCGGTTGCCGTCGTCGGAGGAGCAGCACCCGTGCGTCCTTCTCGCACGTCCGCAAGCGCGGCGGAGAGGGCATCGGCCACTGCCCGGGACTTCGGCGCCTTCGCGAGATGGATGACGGCGTGGGCCAGATTGTGGGAGGCCTCGGGGAGCCCCACCCGGTCGAGAGCCTCGGCCGCAGCCACGGCCGTCGTCAGGGCTCCCGGATCCGCCATGCCGATGTCCTCGCTGGCGAAGATGATCAGCCGCCTCGCCACGAAGCGGGGGTCCTCCCCCGACTCGATCAACCGTGCCAGCCAGTGCAGTGACGTGTCGACCTCCCCCGCGCGCATCGATTTGATGAACGCCGATGCGATGTCGTAGTGGTCGTCCCGTCCGAGTCGCGAGGCCGCCGTGTCGAGGGCACGTGCCGCCTCGGCGACACCCACCCGACCGGCGCCGATGGCTGCCGCCGTCTCGAGCGCACCGATGCAGAGCCGGGCATCCCCGGTTCCCCGCCGTGCAATGAGGTGGAGTGCCTCCTCGTCCGCGTCGATGCCCTCCGACTCGGCTGCACGTCGAAGAAGACGCGACAGTGCCTCCTCCCCGACCGGTCGCAGGGCGAAGACCGATGAACGACTCCTCAACGCCGGGTTGACCGAGAACGCCGGATTCTCCGTCGTGGCGCCGACGAGGGACACCACTCCCGTCTCGACCGCGTGGAGGAGCGCATCCTGTTGCACCGTCGTGAAACGATGTATCTCGTCAACGAACACCACCGTGCCCCGTCCCTCGAATGCGAGGCGACTGCGAGCCCCCTCGATGGTCTCGCGCACATCCTTCACGCCGGCCGTGACGGCCGAGAGACGGACGAATTCCCGTGCTGTCCGTGTCGCGAGAATCCCCGCTATGGATGTCTTTCCGGTGCCCGGAGGACCCCAGAGGATGATGGAGCCGACGGTGTCGGCCTCGATGAGGCGCCGCAACGGCGCACCCTCACCGCAGAGATGTTCCTGGCCCGTCACCTCGTCGAGCGAGCGGGGACGGAGTCGTTCCGCGAGCGGCGCACGACGCGCAAGCAGATCGTCGACGCCGGCCGAGAAGAGATCCCGCTCGGAGGCCACGGCGTCAGGAACCCGCCGGTGGCGGGAGGAGCCTCAATCCGAGTTCGGCAAGCTGTCCGGCATCGACGGGCGTGGGCGCGTTGGTCATCGGATCGGAACCGGATTGGGTCTTGGGGAAGGCGATGACCTCGCGGATGTTCTCCTCCCCGGCCAGGATCGCGACCAGTCGGTCGATGCCGAAGGCGAATCCCCCGTGGGGTGGCGCACCGTAGCGGAATGGCTGGAGGAAGAAGCCGAAGCGCCGGTCCGCCTCCTCGTCGTCGATACCCAGCACGTTGAAGACACGTCGCTGAAGGTCGGGCTCGTGGATCCGGATGGAGCCCGAACCCAGCTCCCATCCGTTGAGCACCAGGTCATAGGCCAGGGACCGGACCGCAAGCGGATCCGAGTCGAAGAGCGCTGTGTCGTCCGGGTGGGGGTGACAGAACGGATGATGTCCGGGACGCGGACGCCCCGACACCGGATCGATTCCCACGAACAGCGGGAACTCGGTGACCCAGACGTAGCGGAACGGCCCCTCGTGCACGGGCGGTCGTCCGATGTCGTTGCGCAGCTGTCCGAGCACCTCGCAGGTGACGCTCCAGTCATCGGCGACGACGAGCAGCAGGTCGCCCGCGGACGCTTCCGTGCGACCGAGGACACCGGATATCTCGTCCTCGGAGAGGAACTTGGCCACCGGCGAGTCAACCCCACCTGCCTCACCCACGCGCATCCACACCAGACCCTTCGCGCCGATTTTCTTGGCGCGGTCCGTCAGTGCATCCAGACGGTTCCGACCGGCCGCCGCGGTGTCTGGATTCTCGGTTGCCTTCACCAATATGGCCTTGATCGACGGGGCACCGGCGAACGCCTTGAAGTCCGTCGATGCGAAGAGATCGGTCAGGTCCACCAATTCCATCCCGAAGCGCATGTCCGGCTTGTCGACGCCGAAGCGTTCCATCGACTCGCGCCAGGTGATCGTGGCGATGGCAGGCGGTTCCTCCCCGGTCGCTTCGCGGGCCGCGGCCATGACGGCGGCCCCGATGTTCTCGAGCACATCGTCCTGGGTGACGAAGGACATCTCGGCGTCCAACTGCATGAACTCGTACTGGCGGTCGGCCCGCAGGTCCTCGTCCCGAAGGCATCGGGCGATCTGGTAGTACCGGTCGACCCCCGCGACCATGAGCAGTTGTTTCCACAACTGCGGGGACTGCGGCAGAGCGAAGAACGAGCCCGGCTCCTTGCGCGAGGGGACGAGGAACTCCCGAGCCCCCTCCGGCGTGGACGGCATCAGGAGGGGCGTCTCCACCTCGAGGAAGCCCCGCGACTCCATTTCGCGCCGCACGGCCGAGTTGACCCTCGCCCTGATCCGCAGGTTGCGCTGCATCCGCTCGCGTCGGATGTCGATGTAACGGTGGCGCAGGCGGATCGACTCGTCCACGTCGTCGGCGCGGTGGTCGACGGGAAACGGCGGAGGCTCCGCCGGATTGAGGATCGTCACCGAGCACTCCCCGATCTCCACTCCGCCGGTCGGGATGTTCGAGTTGATCGTTCCCTCGGGACGGGCACGCACCGTCCCCTCGATGCGCACGACCCATTCGCTGCGAACATCCACGTCGTTGTCCACGACGCACTGGATGATGCCGGAGTGATCGCGCAGATCCACGAAGGCGAGATGTTCGCCGTGCTCGCGACGCCGCGCGACCCAACCGCACACAGCCACCTTGGCGCCGATGTCGGTGGTCCTGAGTTCCCCGCAGAGGTGGGTCCTCATGGCCGTGCTGCCCGTCATCGTCGCTCCGCCTCTCGCTGCCGCATCGCCCCGAGCCGGGACACGAGCTCGGCCCGCGGCACCGTTTCCTGGCCAGAATCAGCAAGACTACGCACCACGACCGAGGCGGAACGGACTTCGTCCGGTCCCACGATCACGGCCCATCGGGCGCCGCTGCGGTCGGCCGACTTCATCTGGGATTTCATGCTGCGCGCGTCGAAGGCGCGCTCGCATCCGAATCCGGCCCTGCGCAGTTCGCGCGTCAAGGACAGCGCCTCCACCCCTCCGGTGACGTCCACGACGAAAACCTCGACGGACGACGGGGCCGCGGGAAACGCACCCTCCGCATCGCACGCCAGGAGGATTCGGTCGACCCCGAGTGCGAATCCGATTCCCGGTGTCGGGGGACCGCCGAGAGACTCCACGAGTCCGTCGTAACGCCCGCCGCCCCCGACGGCGTTCTGACTGGAATCGAGTGCCGTTGATCGGAACTCGAACGTGGTGCGGACGTAGTAGTCGAGCCCGCGCACCAGCTTCTCATCCAGTGTGTGCGCCACGCCGAGCGCCCGGAGACCGGCCGTCACGGCGTCGAAATGGTCGCGGGCTTCCGGTCCCAGGTGGGCCGCCATTGAGGGAGCGTCCGCGATGGCTTCGGTGTCGATCTCCCGTTTCGAGTCGAGGATCCGCAGCGGATTGCGATCGATGTTGGCGCGGGACTCCTCGCTCAGTTCACCCGCACGTGACGTGAAGTGCTCGCGGAGGGCCGACACATAGCGTTCACGGTCGGCTGCGTCCCCGAGAGAGTTGACCACGAGCGAGACATCGCGCAAGCCCAGTGCCGCATAGAACTCGGCGGCGAGCGAGATCACTTCGACGTCGAGAAGGGGATCGGCCGATCCGAGTGCCTCCACGCCGACCTGATCGAACTGACGGAACCGTCCCGCCTGGGGCTTCTCGTACCGGAAGTTCGATCCGGCGTACCAGACCTTCCAGGGAAGGAGCGGCCTGTGCTGCACGAAGGCGCGACACACCCCGGCCGTGTGCTCGGGGCGCAGTGCGACACGGCGACCGGCCTTGTCGATGAAGTCGTACATCTCCTTGGTGACCACGTCCGTGGACTCGCCGATGCGCTGGAATACTCCCAGGTCCTCGAACATCGGCGGAACGACCAGTTCGTAGCCCGCCCTCTCGACGACCCCGGCAAAGACCGAGACCATGCTCCTCCAGCGCCCCGAGAGAGGCGGCAGGATGTCCCGGGTGCCGGGACTCGTCTGGAACAGGGACACGACCGGGCAGGTTAGTCGGGACCGCCACCGGGGACGATGCGATATGCGTCGTAGACCGCGTCGACCGATTTCATCACCCTGATGACCGAATCCAGATGGTTGGGGTCGCCGAGTTCGAACTC
>JAULXU010000046.1:0-2350 GCA_032118285.1 Ilumatobacteraceae bacterium | reverse complement strand
GACAACCACATCGCCCACCACTGCCATCCATCGAACATGGCAGCCGGCACCATCGAAAGGATGACGACGGGAACGGTGAGGACGGCGGAGAAAACGAGTCGCCGGCGGGCGAGGCGCAACCGGGCGTCGAGTCCGTCGTCCCATGACGCGTCGTCTGCCACCTTGGCCCCGTAGCCGATGTCGGTGACGGCGGTGACGAGGCGCGCCGTGTCGACCGCGGCGGAATCGAAAGCGACGGTGGCGGTCTCGGTGGCGTAGTTGACGACCGCTTCCACGCCGTCCAGTTCATTCAGGCGCTTCTCGATGCGGGCCGCGCACGCCGCGCACGTCATGCCCTCGAGCGCGAGCTCGACCTCGACGAGATGGTCGGGGGCCGTTTCGGCGGTGTCAGGGGAAGGGGCAATGTCGGTCATGGGATTCACCTGTCATCAAAGTTAGGGCTGCGCTTCTCGAGAAACGCAGCGATGCCCTCTTGGGCGGCCGGGGACATCGCCGCATCGGCCATCACCGCCGACGCGAACTCATAGGCGGCGGCCTCGGGCAGGGCGATTTGTTCCCAATAGGTGCGCTTGCCGAGCGCCTTCGAGGCGCGCGACCCACGGGTGGCGCGCTCGAGCAGGTCACGCACCGCAGCGTCGAGATCGTCGTCGTTGGCGACGGCGTTCACGAACCCCCAGGAAAGCGCCGTCTCGGCGTCGATGGGGTCGCCGGTGAGGGCCATCTCGAGCGCCCGCTTCGGCGGCAATGCACGACCCACGGCGACGAGCGGGGTGTGGCAGAAGAGCCCGCCCTTGCCGCCGGGGAGGGCGAACGAAGCGGACCGGGCGGCGACTGCGAGATCGCAGGCAGCGACGAGTTGGCATCCGGCCGCGGTGGCGAGGGCGTGCACCCGCGCCACGATCGGCTGGGGGATGCGGTGCATGAGTTGCATCAGATCGGAACAGGTGGTGAACAACTCGAGCGCCGCATCGACGGAGGCCCCCCGCATGTCGGCGAAGTTGTGACCGGCCGAGAACACGGGGCCCTCGGCAGCCAGGACGATCCCGGTCGCATCCGATTCGCCGACGGCGAATAACTCCCTCGTGAGGTCCTGCAGGACGTCGAGCGAAAGTGCGTTGCGCTTGGCGGGGTTGGCGAGCGTGATCGTGACTGTGGCGCCGTCCCGATCGCTGCGGACGCTCTGCGACATGGCTCTCCCCTCCCGGCGGGCCAGCGCATCGCTGGCCGCCGTGTGGTGCGCCCTCTGGGGCTCGAACCCAGGACCCGCGGATTAAAAGTCCGTTGCTCTACCAGCTGAGCTAAAGGCGCGCATTCAGAAGGCTAGTTGCCTCACGGGGGTACGACTCTCGGGACCCGCGAGTCGCACCAAGAGCCCGTGCGCCCAACACAGCCGCTGAATACCACGGACAACGTCCTCATCGTCGATGTCAGCCAGAAGCAGACGCCGTCTTGGTCGCAGTGCACACACGTTCTAGGACCTCCCCTCCTTCGGGCCATCCAGTGCCTGTTCAGGAGCATCCGTGTCATGGATTGATCTTGCGGGCCCGCCACCATCCTCGCCAGTTGTTGTGCGTGGGACAGAGGACGTACTCCCCCTTGCCTTCGTTCAAAGACTCCACGGCTTCTCCGCAGACGTCACACTGGCACAGAGATTCGTTGAACTGGGCCTTGAATTTCTCCGATATCCGGTCCGTGTTTTCTGGCAGCGATTCTCCGGCAATGCGGGACAGCGCATGAACGATGTTGCGACGCAATTCGGCACCGGTCCATGAGTGGTGAATCGACAGAAAACTCCAGTCAAGATGATCGCCACACAGGGACCGCCCGCTGACGGATTTCCTCTTGCAGACCATGCACTTCGACGCACCACCGAGCTTCCACGGCCAGGTGGAGGTCATCACCACTCGCGCTCGTGCGCACAGGTCGTGAAACTCAGCGTCAAAGTGCAGGTCGTCGACAAGCGCGACATTTTCAACGGCGTATCTCGCCAATTCACGCCTGGCTTGACGCACCTGTGGCACCGGATGCAGGGGTGGCGGAACCGCCACCGGCTCAGTTCTGCCCTGTCGTAGTCGCTTCATCTCTCGTGGTCTTCCTTTTGGCTCATCGACTAAGCATTTCCACCCGGCACGACCCGGGTTGGATGACCGTCAACGGGCTTAGCCCCTCAGGTCTTCTTGATGTATGTGGCCCCCACAATACCTCGACATCGGTTCATCTCATTGTCCAGTTTTCGGCCAAAGTTGCTGGACAATCTCGACGCTGTACCCGAGAGTCAACCGTTTGAGTAGGGATGACAGAGAGAGCACTCCTTCATACCGACCGACTCGGCGGTCGCTCGCGAGATCCT
>JAULXU010000045.1:0-3444 GCA_032118285.1 Ilumatobacteraceae bacterium | reverse complement strand
GGTCAGCCACGCGACAACGACGGACAGGATCGGGTTCCGTGGCTTCGTCCACCCCGAGATAGGGCTCAGCGAGACGAACACCATCGATGTACACGACGCACCCGCGGATCTCGATCTCCTCGTCGCCCAGGCCGATCACACGCTTGATGAGATCGTCGTGCTGCTCCACCCCGTTCTCGGTGCGGACCCGATCGAAGACCACCACCTCCCCCCGACGTATCTCGCGGATGCGATAGCTCAACTTGTTCACGAGCACCCGGTTGTTCGAATAGAGCGTGGGCTCCATCGACGGACCGCTGATGTAGAACTGCTGAACCACGAAGGACCGAACCAGCAGAGCGGCCCCGACCGCCACGGCGATGACCACCAACCAGTCGCGGACCACGCGCAGGAGACTCGGCACAGGACCCCGAAGGTCCACCTTGTCGTCAACGCTCGGCATGGTTCGTCAACACTACAGAGCGTCCGCCCGGGGGGACGGAGGCTTCATCTCCCGAGGAGGACGACGACCTCCTCGTCGGGGACCCGAGCGAAACATCGTCGTTCAGAGCCGCGTCGCAGAACCCCGATCTCGAGATCATCGGCCTCGAGTCGGCGCTCGGGTCCGGCCAATGCATCCACCGCGGCGCGGATGGCGGCTGAGAGGTCGAGGTCGGCCGCGACACCCGACATTCGGCCGGCGATCGCCTCGGCATCGCCTCCGAGCACCGCGAAGACTCGCTGGTCGACGACCGTTCCGTCGTAGGTGATGTGGAAGAGATTGTCCCCCTCGGGAGACTCCCCGACCTCGGCCACGAGAATCTCCACCTCGAGGGGCTTGGACTCGTGTGTGAACAGCTGCCCCATGAACTGGGCGTACTCGTTGGCCAGACTGCGTCCCTCGACGTCGCGCCGCGAGTACTGGTAGCCGCGGAGGTCGGCGATGCGGATTCCCGCCGTACGCAACTGGTCGAACTCGCTGTACTTGCCCACTCCCGCGAAGGCGAGTCGGTCGTAGATCTCGCTGATCTTGCGCAGCGAGGTGGACGGGTTCTCCGCCACGATCACGATTCCCTCGGCGTACTGGAGCGCAACGAGGGCTTTGCCCCGGGCGATGCCCTTACGGGCAAAGTCGGCCTTCTCGCGCATCATCTGCTCGGGCGGCACGTAGAACGGCATGCTCATCGGGACCGCACCTCCTCGGCGATGGCCGCGTAGACGCGTTCCAGTTCCGCGTCGTCCACCCGCCTCCATCCGTCGGCGGTGATCGTGGCGACGATGGGGTACACACCCCGCAGGACGTCCGGTCCTCCCGTGGCGGAGTCCGCATAGGCGGCTTCCCACAACGCCCGACAGGCCAGGGCCACCGCATCCTCGCGGGGCATCGCCCGGCGCCAGCCGACCTTCACCACGGTGCCGGCGTGGAGGCTTCCGCTTCCCGCCGTGACGACATCGCGTTCCTCGTAGCGTCCCCCCGTGGCGTCATAGTCCCACAGCCGACCCTCTCCTCCGCTGGGTTCGAAGCCGGCGAACAACGGGACCACCACCATCCCCTGCATGGCCGCAGGCAGGTTCTGACGCACGATGGTCGAGAGGTAGTTGGCCTTGCCCTCGAGGGAGAGAGACCGGCCTTCGATCTTCTCGTAGTGCTCGAGCGACAGTGCGAACAACTTGATCATCTCCATAGCGGGACCCGCCGCGCCCGAGATGGCGACGCCGCTGAAGCGATCCGCCTGAACCACCTTCTCCATCTCGCGGTGACTGATCCAGTTCCCGGACGTGGCCCGACGATCGCCTGCCATCAGCACGCCATCGGCGTAACGCATGGCGACGCACGTCGTGGCATGTGGGACGCCGAGCGAATCGCTCCAACTGGCCGGTCCGGGATGAATTCCCGCGCGCCTGGCCAAGTCGATGAAATCGGGACCCGGTCCGTCGGTGGGGCCGAAGATGGGGAGAGCCATGTCACCACCGTACCGAGGATCGCCCGACGGCTCACCCCCTTCCGCGCCGCGACGGGTGTAGCCTTCGTGCCAACGGGTGGCACCACGCCACCCGGGCCACCACGAACCAACGAAGGGAACCCCGACCATGAAGGTGTGGATCGACCAGGACCTGTGCACCGGTGACGGACTCTGCGAGGAAATCGCTCCCGATGTCTTCACGATCCTCGACGACGGCCTCGCCTACGTGAAGGAGGGCGACACGGTCTACGCCACCGCCAAGGGCAATCCCCAGGGCGCCGATGGCCTGGCCAACTTCCCCGACAAACTCGCCGAAGCCGTCTTTGAAGCAGCCGAGGAGTGCCCCGGCGAGTGCATCTTCGTCGAGCCCTGACGAACCCCTACCGCCACGAGGGCGGAGTCAGCCGGCGAATCGGGCGACGGTGAGAAACGCCGTGTGGGCGACCATCCGGTGGTCGGGTCTGACGGACATTCCTTCGATGTGCCACGTGCGATGGAGCACCTCAAGCGTTCGCTGATCGAACCACGCCTTGCCCAACGCCTCGCGAACCTGGACAGCCTGCGTGATGGAGGGCGTGTAGGCCACGAGGATTCCGCCGCGCACCAGGAAGTTCTCCGCCCGCGGCACCACCCGCCAGGGCTCGGGCAGGTCGAGGACGACCCGGTCGAAAGCGCCGCTCGGTGAATCCTCGTAG
Organism: Ilumatobacteraceae bacterium; assembly: GCA_032118285.1. Classification (GTDB taxonomy): domain Bacteria; phylum Actinomycetota; class Acidimicrobiia; order Acidimicrobiales; family Ilumatobacteraceae; genus UBA2093. The sequence continues at coordinate 806 of JAULXU010000045.1, read as the reverse complement.
CTGTCGCCGAGCGACACGTCGAAGCGCTCCAGAGCCGCGGCCCCGAGGAAGGATTTCACATTGGCCACCGCCCGATTGCGGAAATCCTCACGAAGTTCGATTCCCGTCACCTGCGCACCCCAGCGAAGCATCGTCATCGACAGGGCTCCCGAACCGACGCCCGTCTCGAAGACGCGCACTCCCGGGTGTATGTCACCGAGCATGCAGATCGGTGCGAGATCCTTCGGATAGATGACCTGCGCTCCGCGCGGCATCTCCACCACGAAGTCCTCGAGCGTCGGTCGCACCACCGTGTACCGCGCTCCCTTGGTCGACTCGAGCACGCTGCCCGGCTCACTGCCGATCACGCCGACATGGGGGACATATCCGGCGTGACTGTGGAATTCACCGTCGGCATCGAGCGTGACCAGATAACGACGCTTCTTCCCGTCGATGAAGAGAGCCTTCTCCCCCGCGGCGAAGGGGCCGCTCATCGCGGGGTGCCCCGCGCCGCCCGGCGTCGTGCGCGGTGGGACGTCACCTCGACGACGGTCGTCGCACCCGGATCGAGGACCATGGTCCGGGGCCTGCTCCATCTGTTCCATGCCCAGCGCGCCAGCGCCCAGGCCAGCACCACGCGCGTTCCCCGACCCGCGGGATTCCAGCGCCGCAACAAGCGCTTCCCGATCGCTCCGACGATCACGGGGTCAGAACCTGCGAATCTCGACGCGAGAGCCGCGACGACGACCGCTGCGCCGGCCGAGAAGGTAGGAAACCACGGCAACCACCATCGCGGCGCCGGCGACCACCGCCACGATGCGGTCCTT
>JAULXU010000044.1:0-2559 GCA_032118285.1 Ilumatobacteraceae bacterium | reverse complement strand
CTCGATACCGTCGTGTGCCCCTCCGTTGTGCGAATTGCCGTGCAGTCCTGCCATGGTGTCCTCCTGTCCGACCCGCCCGTTGCGAGTTCTAGTAGACTGGTCCTAATATAGCACATGGGTGTGGGAGGGTTCCGAAGAGCCAATGTTTCCGGGCATTTCGTGTCAGAATGTCCTCATGACCCGTCGAGAGCGCACCGTCCAGCCGGACACGTTCGTGTACGTGGACACCGTGGTCTTCACCGTCAACCAGGACCGCTCCCCCAGCGAATCGGGCGCCGGTCTCGATCCGGCCGACCGACTCGAGGTGCTCACCATGCGTCGGTCCGACGCCGAACCCGGCATGTGGGCCCTGCCCGGCAGTCTCGTGGGCGACGACGAGGACCTCCCCGATGCCGCCGTTCGTACGGTGCAGGCCGAGACCGGGGTGAGCCTGCGCCCCGGTGATGTCCACCAGGTGGCGACCTACGGACACCCGGATCGCGACCCGAGGTGGCGTGCCATCTCGGTGGCCTACATGGCCATCGTCCCCCACGCGACGCCCGGCGGGGAGACCCTGTCGGAACACTCCCGCGAGGCGCGCTTCCAGCCGTACCGGTCGCTGCGGTGGCAGAGGCCCCGGGTCCTCGAGTTCGATCACCACGAGATCATCTATGACGCACGCAAGGCCGCGCTTCGGCTCCTCGAGGATCGGGCCGTGGTGTTCTCCTTCCTGCCCGCCAAATTCTCCATGACCGACATGCGCCTCGTCTACGAGGCCTTCCTGCAGCAACGCATCGACCCGGCCAATTTCCGCCGCAAGGTGGAGGCCATCGAGGACCTCGTCGTGCCGATCGAGGAATGGACGGATTCGGCGGGTCGGCGCGGTCGACCGGCACAGCTGTACACGGCGGGTCCGCTCGCCGGCTCGCGCAGGACGGGCTCGGCTCCCCGCATCGAACCCCCCATCCGCTTCCGCCGCATGCACGACGGATCGGACGTGGCGCTCCCCGCGGAGCGCGCCCGGCGACGGCCCCGGAAACCCTGACGCACCAATTAGGTACTTTCTACCTGTACGCGGCATCCGGCCGCGGCACGGAACCGAAAGGACCCACCATGACCTCTCCCCATCCCGCCGAGGCGGACACCCACATCGTCATGCTCCTCGACCGCTCGGGGTCGATGGCCTCCATCGCCTCCGACATCATCGGCGGAGTGAACACGTTCCTCGCGGAACAGCGCGCCAATGGGGCGGACGCACGCATCTCCCTCGTCCAGTTCGACAGCCAGGACCCCCAGGACACCATCGCCTGGGGCGTGCCGGTGGCCGAAATGACCGACCTCGACAGCAGCACCTTCGTCCCGCGCGGTGGAACCCCGCTTCTCGACGCCACCGGCCTCACCATCGGTCGGGTCATGGTGGAGAACCGGGCGCGCGTCGCCACCGGGCTCGCGGCCGACGACGTCGTGTTCGTGGCCATCACCGACGGCGAGGAGAACAGCTCCCGCGAGTACTCGCTCGAGCGCGTGAAGGGCCTCATCGCCGACCGCACCGCGGAGGGCTGGACCTTCGTCTATCTGTCGGCCGGAATCGACGCATACGGCGACGCCGAGCGCCTCGGCATCACCGTGGACAAGACCCAGCGTTGGGAGGCCAGCTCCAAGAGCGCCCGGGGTCTCATGAGCAGCACCTCCCGCGCGGTCAGCAGCCTGCGGGACAAGAAGCGACGCGGACTCGACGCCTCCGACGACGATTTCTTCGCCGACGGCAAGGACGCCGAGGAAGGCTGACCGGACCTCAGGGCCGGGTCTTGGTGGGGTCGGGTTCCTTCGGGAGCCCGAGCACCCGCTCCCCCACGATGTTGCGCTGCACCTGTGCCGTACCGCCCCAGATGGTGGAGGCACGGTGCTGGAAGAACAGCCCGGCCCACCGGTCGCACACGTAGCGTCCGTCTCCCTCGTCGTCCACCAGCATCGAATCCGCCCCGCGGGCCGTCATCATGAAGTTGCTGAATTTCTGGGCGTACTCGGACCAGAACATCTTGTTGATCGACGCGGCCGGACCCGGTTCCTTGCGGGCGATGACCTCCGACAGCAGCTTGAGGCCCTGGATGCGCATGATCTCCACGTGGGTGAACGCCCAGGCGAGATTCTGTCTCACCACCGGGTCGCTCGTGCGGCCCTTCTCGCGCAGCACCTCCACGGCCTCCCAGAACTGTCGCGTGTACTCCACGTGTTGCGTCGTGGCGTGACCTCCGCGCTCGTTTCCGAGCGTCGTCATCGTCACTCGCCATCCGTTGTTCATCCCGCCGATGATGTTGTCGACCTGGGCCCGCGACTCGGTGAGGAACGTCTCGGTGAAGTGGGCCACGCCGCTCGGCTGGCGGATGGGGCGCAACTCGATGCCGTTCGACGAGCCGTCCTCGCCGAACATCGGCAGCAGAACATAGGAGATGCCCTGGTGCTTCGGTGCCTCGGTGTCGGTGCGGCACAGGCAGAACATCATGTTCGCCGCCTGGGCCCCCGACGTCCACACCTTCTGGCCGGTGATGAGCACCTCCTCGCCGTCGATGACGCCGCGGG
>JAULXU010000043.1:0-1564 GCA_032118285.1 Ilumatobacteraceae bacterium | reverse complement strand
CGCGCTGGTGCTTCGGGTTCGCGGCGAGGCCGCCGTGGCCCACGGGGAAATGGACCCACGCGAGCCCCATGTCGAACTGGGCGCCGAGAAAGTCCACGACGGACGTGGACTTGGGCGGATGCTTCTCGAGCAGTTCCTCCGTGAGCTGCAGGATGCGTGCCTCGTCGATGGTTGCGGTGTCAACTGCCATGGTGTTCCCCCTTGGTCCGTTCGGGAACTTTACGCCCGGGGGACGCCGCGCCGTCAACGTCCGCGCCTGACCATGCCTGTGACACCCGTCATTGGGTAGTTTCGGGACATGTACCCAGCCGTCTACGCCGCCAGTGCACCCGACCGACCCGCGATCATCCAGGCCTCGACAGGCAGGGTGACCACCTACAAGGAGCTCCACGAGGCTGCGCTGAGGCTCGCCAATGTCCTGCGTTCGGCGGGCGTCAAGCCCGGCGACCATGTGGCCCTGTGCATGGAGAACCACGAGCGCTACCTCGAGGTGATCTGGGGCTGTCACTACGCCGGAACCGTCTACACCGCGTGCTCCAGCCGTCTCACGAAGGCCGAGCTGGCGTACATCCTGAACGACTGCAAGGCAATGGCCTTCATCACGTCCAAGTACAAGTCCGACCAGGCCCTGGAGATCGCGGGCGAAATCCCCGGGGTGTCGCTGCGACTCATGCTCGACGGCACCGTCGACGGCTACGACTCCTTCGAGAAGACAGTCGACGCAGCTCCCGCCACGGACCTGCCCGACATGGTCGACGGCATCGACATGCTGTACTCCAGCGGCACCACCGGGATGCCGAAGGGTGTGGCCAAGCCGTTCCCCGGGACCCCCCTCGGCTCGGCGGCGGGACTCGGTGCACCGCTCACGCAGGGTCTCTACAAGTTCCGCGAGGGGATGGTGTACCTCTCCCCCGCGCCGCTGTACCACGCCGCCCCACTGCGGTTCAACATGTCGGTCCACTCCCACGGCGGCACCACCGTGGTCATGGAGCACTTCGACGCGGAGGACTACCTGCGCTACGCCGAGAAGTACCGCGCCACGCACACCCAGCTGGTTCCCACGATGTTCATCCGCATGCTGAAGCTCGACGACGACGTGCGCCTCAAGTACGACGTGTCGTCGATCGAGGTGGCCATCCACGCGGCCGCACCGTGTCCGGTCCCCACGAAGAGGGCCATGATCGAGTGGTGGGGACCCGTCATCCACGAGTACTACGCGGGAACGGAGGGCAACGGGTTCGTCTACTGCAACAGCGAGATGTGGCTGGCACACCCCGGCACCGTCGGAACCGCGATCTCGGGCGTCGTGCACATCTGCGACGAGGAGGGCAACGAGCTCCCGCAGGGCGAGTCCGGCACGGTGTTCTTCGAGGGGGGCGGCACGTTCGAGTACCACAACGACCCGGAGAAGACGAAGAACTCGCGTGACCCGAAGGGGCGCGGCTGGAGCACGCTCGGTGACGTCGGATACCTCGACGCCGACAATTTCCTGTACCTCACGGACCGCAAGGCCTTCATGATCATCTCGGGCGGCGTGAACATCTACCCGCAGGAGGCCGAGAAC
>JAULXU010000042.1:0-7773 GCA_032118285.1 Ilumatobacteraceae bacterium | reverse complement strand
ACGACGAGGCGTTGCGCCTCGGAGAAGAGCGGATGGCAGGAGAAGAGAGTGAGTGTGTGCTCGCGCGACTGTCCGACGATCCACAGGGCGCTGGGTTCGACGACGAAGCTCTCCGTCACCTCGTAGGTGTGCTCGCGTCCCTCCGCCTCGAGGATGATCCGGTCACCCGGCACGAGCCGGTCGACCGCATAGAACGGGCGGGGCCGATCGGTGCGATGTCCGGCGAGGACCACGTTGCCGAGGTGTCCGAATTCGGCCGTGCCGGGCCACCACGCCACACCACGATCGATCGTGGGTGCCGACACGCCGAACCACACCGTCTCGTCGACGTCGATGGCCGGGATGCGGATCCTGCCGACCTCGCGCACGGGGTCGACTGCTCCCTTGGGCGGGGGCGGAACGGGTTGGGGCAAGGGCACCGGATCCGTCGTCACGACGGACGAAGGAGGAGCAGAGGCGAAAGGCGACGACGGGACCGGGAAGCCGGACGACGACCGCCCGGCATCGTCGGCGCCGGGCAGAGAACGCAGGACGCAGCCCGCCAGAATCAGTCCGCACAGACCGCCCGCGGCCGCGAGCAAGGAGGCCCTCTTCACGGGCCCGAGTTTAGAGCGCGGCGCCGCGGTGCTGCCCGCGCTTGCGCAGCCAGTCACCCACCATGTTCATCGCCAGCACGGTGAGCACCATGGCCGCGGAGGGGAAGAACACGGGATGGAGCGCGAGAGCGATGTCCTTGCGGCCCTCGTAGATCATCGAGCCCCATGTCGGGGTCGGGGGCTGCACGCTGAGTCCGAGGAACGCGAGCGAGCCCTCGAGCACGATGATGCCGGCGGCGGCCACGAGGGCATAGGCGAGCACGCTCGGCAGGACGTTCGGGATGACCTCGCGGAACAGGATCGTACGGCGGGGTGTGCCGATGGCCCGTGCGGCGAGCACATACTCGCGCCGCGACACCGTGAGGCTGTTCGCCCGCGAGACACGCGTGTACGGCGGGATCGAGAGGGCCCCGATGACGATCGAGATGACGGCCAGGCTGCGGGTCTCGAGGAAGGTCACGAGGGCGAGCAGGAGCACCAGCCCGGGGAAGGCGAGAATGACGTCCACGCCGGACATCACCAGTGAATCCGTTTTGCCGCGCACGTAGCCGACGAGTGCCCCGAGGAACCCGCCGATGGCGACACCACAGGCCACCGCTGCCACCGCGACGATGATGGACACCTGTGCTCCGTAGACCACGCGGGAGAAGATGTCGCGGGTGAGGGCGTCGGTGCCGAACCAGAAGGACGCGCTCGGCCCCTCGTTCGAGGTCGCTCCGCTTCCCGTCAGGAAGGCCTGGGCGATCGGATCCTTGAGCGGGAGCCAATCCGCGTAGATGGCACCGGACAGGATGAGCACGAGCCAGCCGGCGGCGAACTTGACACTGAGGCTCATGCTGCGGACGGTCGCCAGCACCTGGCGCCCGCGCAGACCGAGGCCGAGGACGATGGCAATGGTGGTGGCGACGGGGATGAGACGTGTCATGTGCCCTTGATCCTGATGCGCGGGTCGACGACGATGTAGACGAGGTCGACGATGGTGTTGACGATGACGTAGAACGCCGAGATGAAGAGCACGATGCCCTGGACGACCATGATGTCGCGGGTGTTGATGCCCTCGAGCATCTTGCGACCGAGGCCGGGCACGGCGAACAACTGCTCGATGACGACGGTTCCGCCGAGCAGGCCGCCGATGTTGAGGCCCACCACGGTGATGAGGCTCAGCGAGCTGGGCCGGAAGGCGTGTCGGAAGAGCACGTAGCGGTCCGACAGTCCCTTGGCGCGGGCCGAGAGGACGAAGTTCTCCTGCAGGGTGGTGATCATGTCGGCCCTGACGAGCCGGGTGAACACGGCCATCTGGGCGAGCGCCAGGGACGAAGCCGGCAGCAGCACGGACTTGAAGTTGCCGATGGGATCCGCCGTCAGACGCACCCAGCCGGTGGCCGGGAGCAGTTTCAACTGCACGGCGAATCCCCACGTGAGGAAGACGCCGGCAACAAAGCCCGGAACAGAGAGGAAGAACTGCACGATGGCGGAGATGGTGACGTCCGCGCGTTGACCCTGGCGGTAGGCACTCCAGATGCCGAGCGGAATGGCGGCGAAGACGGAGAAGAAGATCGAGACAAAGGCCAGTTCGGCCGTGACCGGGAGCCGGGCCGTGATCTCATTCCAGACCGGTTGGTCGGTGAGATACGACTTGCCCAGGTCGCCCTGGACGGCGTTGCCGAGCCACTCCGCGAAACGGATCGGGAGTGGGTCGTTGAGTCCCAGCTCCTCGCGAACACGCGCGACGGTCTCCTCGTCACGGGGTGCGGTGGGCGGGAGAATCGAGTCCACCGGATCGCCCGGAAGGAGGCTCGTGAGGAAGAAAGTGAGGAACGACACGGCGAACAGGGTCGCCAGAAGTCGGATGAATCTCATGGCGAGCATCCTGGGCATGTCGCCGGAGAGGATCTTGAGCATGTCGTCGCTCCTCGTGTTCGAGTGGTGTGAAGGATTTCAGTGGTCGTGGTGGGCCGCACCCGAAGGTGCGGCCCACCAGTCACACGTTGGTCAGGTGGTCAGCTGGCGGTGACCCAGGCGAAGGCCCAACGGGCCTCGGCACCCTTGATTCCCGCACCGGTCGACCCGTCGGGGGTCTTCCAGCTGGTGAGACCGTTCACGGTCTGCTTGGCCGCGATGGCGGTCGCAGTGTGTCCGGAGTACCACACGATGCCCGACTCGTTCATGATGATCATGAGCTTCGAGTAGTTGGCCTTGCGGAGCTCGAAGTCGGTCGTCTTGCCGGCCTCATCCACGAGAGCCTGGGCCTCGGCATTGACGTAGTTCGGGAAGTTGCCCACGGAGGTGGCCGGGTCGGCGAAGAACGCCGCCAGACCGGCCTGCGGGTCACCCTCGCCGCCCCAACGCCAGCAGTGCGCGTTGTGCTTGTCGCCCACCGCGTTGTTGATATGGGTCGGCTGGTCGAAGGCCGTGAGCTTCACGTCCACGAGACCGGTCGAGGTCCATGCAGCCTCGAGAACCTGCATCGCCGCCACGAGGGTCGGGTCCGGCGGGCAGCTCAGCTCGACGCTGATCTTCTCGCCGACGGCCTTCTTGTCGCTGCGCGCCGGGTCGTCGATGTACTCCTGGAGCTTGGCCTTGGCCGCATCGAGGTCGAACTTCGGGTAGGTCGCCGCGGCGTCCTCGGTGTACCAGACACTGTCGGGGCTGAACCACTGGGTGGCCGCTGCCGAGATGCCGGTTCCGCCGAGAGCGTTGATGACCTGCTCCTGGTTGTTGGCCATGTTCAGGCCCATGCGCACACGCACGTCGTCGAAGGGCACCACGAGGGTGTTGAACATGCCGCCACCGGTGTTGTTGCCCTGGTACTCGTACAGCTTCAGACCGCCGGCGGCGCGGGCGTCACGAATGGTGCCCTGTCGCAGCGTCTGGAAGGCATCGATGGTGCCAGATGAGAGAGCGCTGAGGCGCTGACCCTCGTCCGGAATCGGCGTGAAGGTGACCTGGTCGAGGTACGGGAGCTGGGTGCCGTCGGCATCCTTGTTCCAGTAGTCGGGGTTCTTCACGACGATGGTCTCGTTGTCCACGTCACGCGACTTGATCGTGAACGGACCGGTGCCGATCGGGTTGAGGCTGAAGGCCGCAGAGTCCGCCGCAGCGGCAGCGGGCTCGAACACCATGCCGAGCGGCGCGCGCTCGAGCTCGGAGTCGAAGGCCGCGTAGGCCTTGGACAGCTTGTAGACGACCGTCAGGTCATCGACCTTCTCGACTGCGGTGAGGCCGGTGGACGTGATGCCCGAGGACGAGGCGGAGCCCGTCTTCTGGATCTCGAACATGTCCACGAGCGTCTGAGCCGTGAGGTCGACGCCGTTGTGGAACTTGATGCCCGAGCGGAGTTTGACGGTCCACTCGTTCAGTCCCTCGTTGGCGGTGATGGACTCAGCCAAGAACGGCTTGTAGCCGGTGTCCGTGGCTTCGACGAGCTTGTCGAAGACCGCCGCCATGATGTTGTAGCAAGGAGACGAGCACGAATCCTCCCACGGGCGCAGACCCGTGGCCTCGGCCTCGAGTCCCACCTTGATGGAGCCGCCGACGACGGGCTTGCCCTCGTCACCGCCTCCGTTGCCGCCGCCTTCGCCGCCGCCACCGCAAGCTGCAAGGAGCAGCGCTGCGGAGCCGACGAGAGCGGCAACGAACTTGCCAGTTCGCCTTCTCATGTGTCCCCTCCTGGGTTTTTTTTCGGGTATTTCCCGACCTGTTGCTATCACTTCACTCGTGCGGGAAGTGGCACGCCACATAGTGGCCCACCCCCACCTCGCGAAGTTGCGGTTCTTCCGCCGCGCAGCGGTCCGTGGCGCGCGGGCATCGTGTCCTGAATCGGCATCCACTCGGTGGATCCGTCGGCGACGGCAGGTCACCGGAGAGCTCCGTCGAGGTGTCGGGCCTCTTCGTCGGGTCGGCTACGGGCACCGAGCCGAGCAGGAGTCGCGTGTAGGGATGCGAGGGCTTCCTGTAGAGGGCCTCCGAATCGGCGACTTCGCACAGTTTCCCGAGGTACATCACCGCCACCCGGTCGCTCACGTTCTTCACGACGCCGAGGTCGTGGGCGATGAAGATGAGGGTGATCCCGTACTTGGCCTTGAGGTCCTCGAGGAGGTTGAGGATCTGGGCCTGCACCGACACGTCGAGGGCCGACACCGGCTCGTCACAGATGATGATTTTGGGATTGAGCACCAGCGCCCGGGCGATGGCGATCCGCTGACGCTGACCGCCGGAGAACTCGTGGGGACGGCGGTCGCCGACGAGGTCGGCGTCGAGGCCCACCGCCTCGAGGGTCTCGCGCACGATGCGGTACTGCTCGGCCTTGTCCTTGGGTCCCCACACGCGCAGTGGCTCGGCGACGACGTCCTTGATGCGGCGACGCGGATTGAGCGACGAGATCGGGTCCTGGAAGATCATCTGGATGCCGGTGCGCTTGGCCCGCATCTCGCCCTCATCGAGCTTGGCGAGGTCCGTGCCGTCGAGCACGACCGAACCGGACGTCGGACGCGGCAACTGCAGGATGGCGCGCCCCGTGGTGGACTTGCCGCAACCGGATTCACCCACGATGCCGAGGGTCTCGCCCGGGAGCAGGTCGATGCTGATGCCGCTCACCGCATGCACGGTGCGACCACCCGACGCGGGGAAGTCGACGACCAGGTCCTCGACGGTGAGCACTGCTCCCTCACCGCGCAGATGCGCCTTACCGGTGCCCGCCATCAGTTCACCCCGCTCATGGTCACGGTCTTGCCCTCGAGCGCCAGGGCCTGCGGGCGGCCCGCGGCGATGTTGCGCTTCAGTGCGTCCTTCGACTCGGGGGTTCCGAGCGGAATCCAACATGCCGACTTCGAGCCGTCCGCGTGGGAGACGAGCGGCGGGGTCTCGGTGAGGCACTTGTCCTGGGCGTAGGCACACCGCGGCGCGAAGGAGCAGCCCTCCGGGAGATTGACGAGATCGGGCGGACGACCGGGGATGGACAGGAGGCGCGTGTGCGTGGGCCGGTCCATGCGCGGGATCGACCGCAGCAACGCCTCGGTGTAGGGCATCTTCGGTGCGGCGAACAGCGTGGGGGTGTCGGCCATCTCCACGATGCGACCCGCGTACATCACCGCCACGTGATCGGCCCGTCCGGCGATGACACCGAGGTCGTGGGTGACGAGCACCATCGACATGTCGCGGTCGCGACGCTGGAAGTCGAGCAGGTTGAGGATCTGGTGCTGCACCGTCACGTCGAGGGCCGTGGTCGGCTCGTCGGCGATGAGCAACTTGGAGCCACACGCGAGAGCGATGGCGATGGAGATGCGCTGACGCATGCCGCCCGAACACTCGTGCGGGTAGACCTCGAAACGGGCTTCGGGCTCGGGGATCTGCACCGAGCGCAGCAGCTCGATGCCGAGTTCCCTGGCCTCCGAGGCGCTGAGTCCGAGGTGGTGGCGGATGTGCTCGGTGACCTGCTGGCCGACCTTCATCACCGGATTGAGGGAGGTCATCGGATCCTGGAAGACCATGGAGATCTCCTTGCCCCAGATCTTCTGCATCTCCTTGCGGGACTTGGTGAGGAGTTCCTCACCCTGGAACTTCACGCTCCCGGTGGTCTGGGCCTGGGAGGAGACGTTGAGTTGAAGGACCGAGCGCGCGAACACCGTCTTGCCCGAGCCGCTCTCCCCGACGAGGCCGTACGTTTGTCCCTTGTTCACCGAGAGGCTCACGCCGTTCACGGCGGTGAGGGGCCCGCGCGGTGTCTGGAAGGTCGTGGTGAGGTCGGTGACCTCCAGCAACGGACCCTGGGTCGAAGAATTGTTCATCAGCCGAGCCGCTTCCCCCTCATCATCGGGAAAGTATTCCATAGCCCCCCATGTGACGCAAAACACTCCGGCCCCGTGATTGCTTGTGAAACAGGGTGCAAGTGCCGGTCACCGGGTGGGAATGCTCGCCGGTGCAAGCATCCGCACAACCGGCCTCCACGCATTGGCCGAGACGTCGCGCGTGAGGGCGATTCCGATGCAGTACTTGCTCATTGCCCGGCGCTGCACGCCGAGGGAGGCCAAGACCGTGTGCCCTCGTGAACGCGGATCGCCCGACTTCACCTCGACGAGGGCGTGCTCGGAGCTGAGTCGCAGAACCGGCCCGCCGGGACGGCGCACCGACACGTCGGCGTCGATGGTGAGTCGCTCCCTCGAGACCGGATCGAAGAGAGTGGACCGGGTGAACGATGTGACGAGGCTCGCCTCCAGAGGTTCGATGAATCGCTCGCCGTAGTGATGCTCGATCGTCGCTCCCACCCGATCCGCGTCCTCGGGGCGGAGACGACCATCGACGAGACCGGACTCCCATCGTTCCTTCGCGGTCATGTCGCGCAGGCCGCGCAACTTCACCTCGATGAACGACGCGGTGGCGGGCGAGTCCGAGTACACCCGCTCACGCACTTTGAAACGACGACGGCGCCCCATCCTGTGGTCGCGGAACGTACGCAGGTCGGCGGTGTCGAGGTACGTGGTGTCGTAGGCGAAGCTCCGCGCTCCCCCCATCTCGAGGACCCTCACCCCCGCGCCGAGGCCGTTCACGAGGCGGGGCAGGAGCGACACGGGCACGATGTACTTGGCGTCGAACCGGCGCAGGAGCGCCGCCGCACCGTTGAGGGTGGCGAGATCGACGGGCTGGAGGCCCCCGAGCAGGGTCACCGGGTGCTGAGGCGCACGTCGAGGCGCATGGTCTCGCGGACGAAATCGATCTCCTGCACCACGAGCTGGCGGACCTTCCCACCCACCCGTTCCTCGACGACCCGGCGCAGCTCCGCCTCGTCGGTGATGATGCGGTCGAGTTCGATGCGCAGCCGCTGGTACTGCTGGTGAACGAGCAGTCGCGGGTGGTCGAAGATGTACATCGTGGCCAGCAGCAGGCCCGAGAACACCACTTTCACGTCGGTGGTGAGACTCGGCAGGCCCATCATGAGGCCGATGACGAGCGACACCATGGTGAAGCCGATCTCGGCCTGCGTGGATTCGTCCGAGCGCAGACGCACGATGGACAGCACCGCGAAGAGCCCGAATCCCACACCCACGTTGAGGACCGTCGAGGCCGTGAGGGCGGCGGCCACGGTGAAGAGGCTGACGTTGAAGGCAACGAACCCGATGGCGGCATCGCGGCGGCGATATCGCCGGAAATAGATGAAGTAGGCGAGAATGACGATGGACAC
>JAULXU010000041.1:1131-2205 GCA_032118285.1 Ilumatobacteraceae bacterium | reverse complement strand
CCGGCAGATGGAACAGTGATCTCGCGCGCAGGCTCGGGTTGATGGAGAAAGGTTGACGGCATGAAGAACGGAGTGGGGGTCCCCCAGAACATCGTCCTGATCGGCGGCACGAGCGAGATCGGTCAGCAAATTGTGGCACGTCTGCTCCAGCCGGGGGTGGCGCGGCTGACACTCGTGGCACGTGACGTCGACGCGGCCGCCGCATTCGGCGAGTCCCTCGACACCGAGGCCGAGGTGGAGGTTGTGCGTTTCGACGGTGCCGACCACGCGGCGATGGAATCGGTGGTGGATGAGGTGTCCGCGGGCGGTCGCGACATCGATGTCGCGATCATCGCCCACGGGGTTCTCGCCGAGGGAACCGACTACTACGCAGCCCCCGCCAGGGTCGCCGAGGTGCTCTCGGTGAACACGGTGGCGTCGGCTGCTCTTCTCTACGCGATCGCGGCGCGGATGCGCAGCCAGGGATACGGGCGGATCATCCTCCTGTCATCCGTCGCCGGGGTCCGGGTGCGCAAGGGCAACCCGGTCTACGGTGCCTCGAAGGCCGCAATCGACTCTCTCGCCGTGGCGGTCGACCACGAGCTGGCCGGAACGGGCGCCTCGATCCTCGTTGTGAGGCCCGGGTTTGTGGAGTCGAAGATGACGGCCGGGATGAAGAAGGCACCGTTCGCCACCACGCCCGCCGCCGTTGCGGACATCGTGGCGAAGGCGGCCAACTCCACAGCCACGGTCGTGTACGCACCGTCCGTGCTCAGGTTCGTGTTCGGTGTCTTCCGTCTCCTGCCGCAGGCCGTGTGGCGGCGACTGCCGCTGAACTGATCAGGGGATCGCGCCGAAGACCGTGTAGAGGCCGGTCACCGCGACCAGTCCGCACGACAGCGTCACGAGGGTGAGGGGCCACCAGGTGTCCTCGTCATCGCGCAGCATCCGGGCGGCAGGGATCAGCAACGGGAACGCCGTGAAGAGGAACCTCGGGCGGGCGGTGACGGTTGCCGGCAGGAGCATCAGGAACAGCACCACGGCGCTGTAGGCGACGTGGGGGAGGGGAATGCGGTGTCGTCGGGCCGCCCAGAC
>JAULXU010000041.1:0-1121 GCA_032118285.1 Ilumatobacteraceae bacterium | reverse complement strand
AGGCCTCGCGCTGCACGCGGAACCATGCCCAGTCCTCCCCGGTGTGGTGACGAAGGAACACCATGAACGACACGAAACCGAGGGGTGACAGGAGGGGGGCAACGAGCGAGCGCCAGTCACGGTCCTCCTTGATCGCCAGCAGCGATGCGACGGCACATGCCGCCACGAGGGCGACGGCGTTGGGACGCGCCGCAGTGCCGAATGCCGCCAGGATGCCGGCAAGGAGCCACCGCCTGCGGGCGAGCGCCAGGAACATCAGCCCCGCGAGGCAGAGCATGATGGCCTCCGAGTAGGCCCAGCTGAGAACGAAGCTCCCCGGGAACAGGGCGGCCACGATCATCGTGCGCTCGGCGGTCCGGTCGTCGAAGAGCTCGCGCGCGATGCGGCCGATGAGGTAGATGAACAGGCCCCCGAGAACGAAGTTGAGCGCGAGGGCGACGCTGACGGGGCCCCCGGGGAGAAGCATGTCGAGGTAGTGCACGGTCCGCGGATAGAGGGGGAAGAACGCCGCCCGCGCGTCGCTCACGAAGTAGGTGACGTTCGCCTGGATGTCGTGGGGGTAGCCGTCGCGGGCCACGTCCATGTACCAGTGGCCGTCCCAACTGTCGAACACGCGGATGAGGGCATGGATGCCCTCGACGGGGATCTTGTCCTCCCATCTGTCGCGCACTGCGTGCGCGGCGATGCCGACCCCGGCGCCGAGCACGACCAGCACCCTGCTGAGCAGGTACGCGAACATGCCCCGTGTGAGCGCACGCTGCCACTCCGGGGTGCGGGCCGTGGCCTGGTTCTCTGTCAACGTCGCAGTCATAGTCGCCTACATGCGGGCGATTGACACAATACGCTTGCGCGGTCCCCGGGCAGGTGCTCTCCAGCCGTCGAGCGCCAGCCACATGACGACCCGGGCGCGTTCCCCGGCGTACGGTTCGAGAAGCCCGCACATTTCCTCGTCGGTGCCGCGCGGTCGTCCGGTGAGCGCGAAGGCCACGGTGTTCTTGGTGTGGAAATCCCCTACATCGAGTGCGTCGGGATCCCCGAAGGCTGCCAGTCCCGCCACGGCCGCCGTCCATTGCCCGACACCCTCGAGGAGCTCGAGCGAGCGTGTGCGCTCGTGCGGAGGT
>JAULXU010000040.1:566-5061 GCA_032118285.1 Ilumatobacteraceae bacterium | reverse complement strand
GAATCCGAGGGAGTCGTAGAGCGCGATGGCGGCGGCGTTGTCGCGTTCGGTGTTGACGACGACGGTGGTGCACCCCACGGCAGCCAACCACGTCAGCGACTCGGACAGCAAGGAGGAGGCCACGCCGTACCGGCGGAAGGGCGGACCGACCGCGAGGCGCTGGATGTATCCGGTGTCACCTGTCGATCCCGCGAGGAGGAATCCCACCAACGTGCCGTCGACCTCGTGGGTGAACACCCGGGCGACGGTCGTGGCAGCCAAGGCATCCCGGAGGGAGGCGTCATCCATGGCCCATTCCCCGGGGAACGACGCGGCGTCGCAGGTGACGAGGCGCGTGCGCAGGCGCTGCCCGGGCCACAGCGCCCTCCATCGGGGAATACCGGCGACCGCGGCACCGGTGGAGCGAGCACGCAGCACACCGTCGAGCGTTCGTGAGAGGAGCACGAGCGACTGGATCGGGGCGAAACCGGCGGCCGAGAAGGCGGCAGCCGGACCCGGCGCAAGGGCGTTGGTCCGGACGTCGACGTAACCCGCCCCGCGCAACGCGGGCAACCAGCGCGCGACCTCGTCTGCGTCGAGGATGCCCCGGGTGTCGAGGTGCCCCCCGGTCACCAGGAGAAAGGCCCGACCGGGGTCGTCGTTCCACGGCCGCACCCGAACTCGGACGTCCCCGGCGAACAGCTCACCGTTGCGGGGGAGCGCGCACCCGGAATCATCGGCGCGACCCCTGACCTGCATCGGTTGAACGGTAGTGCCGTGCCGACGGGGATGCCCGGGGCGGACACGGACAACCGCCGGTGCGCCTAGCCTGATTGAGCCGTAGCCGGACCTCTCGGCATGCGACGAGCTGCCATGATCCCGCCCCGATTCGCCTCCGTCATCGAAGAGATGGCACCCCTCGCCGAAAGGTTCGCCGCCGCCGGACACCGTCTGTACCTGGTCGGGGGTCCGGTGCGTGACCTGCTGCTCGCCGGCACGGATCCCTCGACCATGGATCTCGATGCCACGACGACCGCGACGCCCGTCGAGATCAAGCGCATCGTGGAGGGTTTCGCCGACGCGGTGTGGACCCAAGGCGAGCGATTCGGAACCATCGGATTGCGCGCGGGGGCTCGCACGTATGAGATCACCACGCATCGGGGCGAGGCGTACTCGCCGGACTCCCGCAAGCCGGACGTGGTGTTCGCCTCCGACATCGAGACCGACCTCTCGCGTCGCGACTTCACCATCAACGCGATGGCCCTCGAGCTCACAGCGGACTCTCCCGCACTCGTCGATCCGTACGGAGGGGCCGCCGACCTCGTGGCCCGCGTGTTGCGCACGCCCCTGTCGGCGGAGGAGTCCTTCACCGACGACCCTCTGCGCATGCTGCGGGCCGCCCGCTTCATCTCCCAGTTGGAGGTTGCGCCCGACCCGTCGGTGACCGATGCGGTGTCGGCCATGGCCGACCGCCTGTCCATAGTGTCCGCGGAGCGCATCCGCGCCGAGTTCGACAAGCTCATGGTGACAAAGCGACCCTCGCTCGGTCTGTGGTTCCTCATCGACACGGGACTCGTGGACCACTTCCTCCCCGAGCTGCCGCTGATGCGCCTGGAGCAGGATCCCATCCACCGGCACAAGGACGTGCTCACCCACACGCTCGCGGTGGTGGAGAACGTGCAGCAGGAACTGCGCGAGGATTTCGACTTCCGCATCACGCGACTCGCCGCCCTGTTCCACGACATCGGCAAGCCCCGGACCCGCAGCGTGAAGGAGGGCAAGGGCGTCACCTTCCACCATCACGAGGCGGTCGGAGCCCGCATGACCCGCGAGCGCATGAAGTCGATGAAGTACCCCTCCGACGATGTCGCCGCCGTGACCGACCTCGTGGCCAAGAGCGGCCGGTTCCACACGTACCAGATGGGCTGGTCGGACAGTGCGGTGCGTCGTTACGTGAAGGACGCGGGCGAGCATCTGCCGGAGCTGGTCGTGCTCACGAGGTGCGACTGCACGACGCGGAACGAGAAGAAGGCCCGCATCCTGTCGAGGCGCATGGACGAGATGGAGGAGCGGATCGCGGAACTGTCCGCCCGCGAGGAGCTGGCCGCTCTGAGGCCCGAGGTCGACGGCGCCCGCGTCATGGAGCTGCTCGGGGTGCCTGCGGGACCCGCCGTCGGCGCGGCGCTCGAGTTCCTCATGGACCTGCGACTCGAGGAGGGTCTCCTCGGGCAGGACGCCGTGGAGCAGCGGCTTCGCACCTGGTGGGAGGAGAACCGCGACTCGGCGTCTCAACTCCGCCGAACGCGGCGCCGCTGACCGGACCTGTCAGGAGCCGAGCTTGTTGGCGCGGATGACGAGCACCACGGGGGCCACCGCATGCGGGGCGTTGCGCGGAGGTAGCTCGTGCACGACCTCGATGGAGAAATTGGCGCGCTGCAGACCCATGGCGATCTCACCGATGGTGGGAGTCGTCGAGCCGTAGCGGCGCCGGGCGGTGGGATCGGCCCCGTCGAAGACGGCGGACATCGGGTGCACCAAGGCCAACGCGAAGCCCGCCTCGGGCTTGAGCACCCGGTGCACCTGCCGGAAGATGCGGGCGAAGTCGGTGTCGTAACCGATGTGATGGACGCAGAGAGCAAGATCAATCGACCCCGTCGTGATGAAGCCGAGGTCGGCGATCTCGGCATGGTGGAATTCCACGATCACCTCGAGGTTGGCGGCCGCCTGCCTGCCGCGCTGGATGGCCTCGAGCGAGGGGTCCACGGCGAGGCCGCGGGCCGCCCCGCGCTCCACCATGGAAATGCAGTTGGGGACCGCACCGTAGAGACCCAATTCGAGGACACGCTTGCCGCGTACGTCGCCGCACACGCGCAGTTCGTCGTCGTCGGCGACGTTCGGGCCGAAGGAGACCGCACGTCCGGCCCCCTCGATGCGTCGGCCCCCTGCCATCGCCGAATCCTATGACTATCGTGGGGCGACATGGGTTTCTCGGCGGACATGCTGCGAGGTGGAACCGGAGAGATCGACCACCGGCTCGCACGCCGGGCCCTCATCAACGAGGTGAAGAGGGGGAGGGTGTCGCGCGATTCGGTGTGCGACGCGCATCCGGAATTGATCCGCGCTGCGCGCAACATCGGCGAGCCGACCGACACCCCGTGTCCCGTGTGCGAGAAGGTGAACGTTGCCCTCGTCACCTACGTGTTCGGCCGGGGGCTTCCTGCGCACGGCAAGTGCGTCACGGAGAGATCGGACGTGGAGAAGATCCAGCGCACCGGGCACGACCACGTGGCCTATGTCGTGGAAGCGTGTCCGGAGTGCCGCTGGCACCATCTGCTCCGGGTGCTGCCCGTCCCCGCCAAGGGTCGACCCCGCACCGTGGCCCGCTGACCCGGGTGCCCGCACCGGGTTCCCCTCGCCCACATGGCGGCCCCGGGGAGCCCCTGTGGAGCCCGCATCCCCCGCGGGTACGCTCTCCGAGTCACATTCGCCCTGCCCCTCCGGGGGCTCCGGACCCCGGTCCGGATCCGAAGGGAGGTCACACGCAATGCGTGCCTACGAACTCATGGTCATCCTCAGCGGCTCGCTCGACGAGAACACCGCGCACTCCTGGCTCAAGACCATCGCCAACTCCATCAATGCCGCCGGTGGCGCCGTCCACGGCAATCCCGAGTGGTGGGGCCGCCGCAAACTGGCGTACCCCATCAACAAGCTCGAGGACGGGTACTACGCCGTCTTCAACGTGCTCGCTCCCGGTGGCGCCATGGACGAGGTCGAGCGCGGATTCCGCATCTCCGACGACGTCCTGCGCCACAAGCTCCTTCGTCTCCCCGAGGACGAGGCGGCCCGCCGCGGCATGGCCGTGACGGCCTGACGGATCGATAGAGCCACAGGCTCCTGTCACACTCACGTCGTTCAGCGACATCGAAAAGGATCAACAGAACATGGCCGAGAACACCGTCACCCTCGTGGGCAACCTCACCCGCGATCCCGAACTGCGTTTCACCACCGGTGGACGCGGGGTCGCCTCTTTCGGACTCGCCGTCAACCGCCGCTACCAGGTGAACGGCGAATGGCAGGACCAGACCTCCTACTTCAACATCGTCGCCTGGGGTCAGCTCGGCGAGAACGCCTCGGCCACCCTCACGAAGGGGATGCGCGTGGTGGTCACCGGCCGCCTCGAGCAGCGCGAATACACCACCCGCGAGGGCGACAAGCGCCAGGCCATCGAGATCAACGCCGACGAGATCGGTCCCAGTCTCCGTTGGGCGACGGCCTCGGTCGAGCGCAATCCCCGCGGCGAAGGCGGCGGCAACTACGGCGGCGGAAATCGCGGCGGCCAGGGCGGCGGCAACTTCGGCGGTGGCCAGGCCCAGGCGGGCGGCGAGAACTTCGCACCCGACGAAGAACCCTTCTGATCAACGAACACCCGGATAGTCAAGGACAAGACCCATGACCAGCAAGAAGAACAAGGCGCGGGCGGCGCGAGAGAGCACCCGCAAATTCAAGAAGAAGGCCA
>JAULXU010000040.1:0-556 GCA_032118285.1 Ilumatobacteraceae bacterium | reverse complement strand
GCTTCATGTCGGACCGCTCGAAGATCCGCGGTCGTCGCATGAGCGGCACCGACGTGCAGCAGCAGCGCGACATCGCCAACGCGATCAAGAACGCCCGAGAGATGGCCCTCCTCCCGTACACCAAGCGCGTCACCAGCACGCGGGCTCCCCGAGCCGAGCGACGCGAGGACGACAGCACGCTCGAGATGCCCGATCAGCCCATCGATGCCCAGTCCGTCGACCTGTCCGACAGTGTCGAATTCCCCGCGGAATCGTCGGCGCCGGAGGCCGTCGACGAGGGTGCCGAGGTCATGTCATGAAGGTGATTCTCCGCGAGGACATCGCCGGCGTCGGACGCCGCGGCGACATCGTCGCCGTGGCCGACGGCCATGCGCGCAACTTCCTCCTGCCCAAGGGAATGGCCATCGTCGCCACCGACGGTGCCGTGCATCAGGCCGAGGCCATGCGTCGTGCCCGCGACCTGCGCGAGGCCGGCGACCGTGCCGCCGCCCAGACCATCGCCGAGGCGCTCGGCGCCAAGACGTTCACGGTCAAGGCCAAGGCCGGCAACGAGGGT
>JAULXU010000039.1:0-12687 GCA_032118285.1 Ilumatobacteraceae bacterium | reverse complement strand
TGCCCCGCTGCCTGCAGACGGCTCCCAGGTGGCGGTGCTCGACGCCACCAACAGCTCCGAAGAGCGCCGCAACTTCCTGCGCTCCCGCTTCCACGGCAAGTGGCAGTATCTGTACATCGAGTCCATCTGCAACGACGAAGCTGTTCTAGAGGCCAATTACCGCGCCAAGATGCGCTACTCGCCCGACTACAGCGCGTACGCGAGCGCCGACAGCGCGCTGTTGGACGCCGCGGAGGGCGCTGCTGCGCCGTAACCTCCTCCTCCCCTTCCTCCTGCCCCTCCTCCTCCCATGGCGACCGAGTCGGGCTTCATCACGGGCACGCCCAGAAACGCTAAATTGAGCGCGGGGGCGAGGTCGGCCGGCCACGCGAGCCCCGCCAGCTGGGCCCACTGCGCCGCTTTTTTCGGGTCGAGCTTCTCCGGGTGGGTTGCGGCGTAGCAGGCGATGAGGCAGCCCTCGATGAGCTGGTGCGGGTCGAGCTCCATGAGGAGCCGGTCCTTGTAGGTGCCCGGCTCGCTCTCGTCCCCGTTCACCACGAGGTAGCGCGGCCAGGAATCGGCGGGCATCAGGCCCCACTTGGTTCCTGCCGGGAACCCGGCACCGCCGCGACCGAGGACGGTGGCGGACCGCACCTCGTCGTGCACCTCCGGGGCCGGGCGCGAGAGCGCCGCGCGGAGACCGGCGTAACCGCCGGTGGCGAGGCTGCGCTCGAGAAGGTGTGCGTCACCGAGGCCGAAGCGGGACGTGACGATGCGCGGACGGTTCCCGTCCACGAAACCCGCCGCGTGCGGCCAGGTCCCGCCGGGCCCGCTCACAGTGCCGCCCTTCCGTCGATCCAGGCGGGAGCCTGCCCCGGCGCCTCGGGCGCCACCGCGCCGACCTCGCGGTCGGCGGGAATCTGCTGGCGCACCCGGGCGAGCGTGCCGTGTGCGGGCACGTCGTCGGCCCGGCCCTCGCGCAACGAGTCCACGAGGGAGTCGAAGTCGGCGGCCGTGACCCGGTAGCGGTGGCGATAGTTGACCTGCAGGCAGGGCGCCTCGGTGCAGGCGGCCTGGCACTCGGCCCGCTCGAGGGTGAACAACCCGTCGTCGGTGGTGTCCCCCATGTGGATGCCCAGTCGCTCCTCGGCATGGTGCATGAGCTCCTCGGCCCCCATGAGGGCGCAGGACATCGTCCCGCAGATGTTGATCACATAGCGGCCGACCGGTTCGAACTTGAACATCTCGTAGAACGATGCGGTTCCCCACACCTCGGCCGGGGTCGCGCCGACGATCTCACCGATGTGCACCATGGCATCACGGGTGACGTGGCCGTCCTGTTCCTGGGCGAGGTGCAGCAGAGGGATCATCGCCGACCGGGCGCGCGGATACCGCGCGACGATGCCATGGGCGAGTTTGAGGTTGTCCTCCGTGAAACGGGCCATCAGCGGTCCACCTCGCCGAGCACGGGGTCCACGGACGAGATGATGGCCACGGCGTCGGCCACGAGACCGCCGCGCATCATGTGGGGCATCGCCTGGATGTTGGCGAACGACGGCGCGCGCACGTGCATCCGCAGGGGTTTGGCCGACCCGTCGCTCACGATGTAGCAACCGATCTCGCCGCGGGGACTCTCGATGGCCACGTACACCTCGCCCTCGGGGACCTTGAACCCCTCGGTGAAGATCTTGAAGTGGTGGATGAGGGCCTCCATCGACTCGTCGATGCGGGCGCGGGGGGGCGGGGTGACCTTCTTGTCCTGGATGCGCCAGTCCCCCTTGGGCATCCGGTCGAGGATCTGGCGCACGATGCGCATCGACTCGCGGATCTCGGCAAGGCGGATGGCGTAGCGGTCGTAGGCGTCGCCGTAACGGCCGACGACGACGTCGAATTCGACCTCGTCGTAGCGCAGGTACGGCATGTCGCGGCGCAGGTCCCACGCGGTGCCGGTCGAGCGCAGGATCGGTCCGGTGCACCCGAGTGCCACCGCCTCGCTCGCCGTGATGACGCCGACACCCTGGAGGCGCTCGCGCCAGATCGGCTGGCCGTTCATCAGGACCTCGTATTCGCCGAGCCGCTCGGGGAGCATGTCGAGAATGGAGAGGACGTCGTCGCGCCAACCCGCCGGCAGGTCGGCCGCCGTTCCGCCGGGACGGATGAAGTTGTGGTTCATGCGCAGGCCGGTCACCTTCTGGAAGAAGCGCAGCACCTCCTCGCGCTCGCGCCATCCGTAGAGCATCATCGACACCGCTCCGAGGTCCATGCCGTTGGTGGCCATGAACAGGAGGTGGCTGCTCATCCTGTTCAGCTCCGACAGGAGCATGCGCATCCACGTGGCGCGCTCGGGCACGTCCCCGTCGATGCCGAGCAGCTTCTCGACCGCGAGAGAGAACACGAGTTCGTTGTTGAGCGGGGAGGCGTAGTCCATGCGGGTGACGTTCGTGCCACCCTGCATCCAGGTGAGGTCCTCGCCCGTCTTCTCCATGCCCGTGTGCAGGTAACCGATGATCGGCTTGCAGCGCAGCACCTCCTCGCCGCGCAACTCGAGCATGAGCCGCAGCACGCCGTGGGTGCTGGGGTGAGACGGTCCCATGTTGATGATCATCGTCTCGTCGTCGGGGACCTCGTTGCGTACCTGGGCGAGCGCGGCGACCTCGCCCTCGCTCATGCGCAGCACCGCACCCGCCTCGCGAAGGAGGCGGGACGCCCCGATCGTTCCTCGATCGAGGAGTTCCTGGGCGCCCTCGTTCGTGCCGGCGGCGACGACGTCGGGATGGTGCACGCCCGTCACGATGCGGCTCCCTTGAACTGCACCGGGATACGGCCCTGCGAGTAATCCTTGCGCAGGGGATGACCGTCCCAATCCTCGGGCATGAGGATGCGGGTCGGGTCGGGGTGTCCCTCGAAACGGATCCCGAACATGTCCCACGTCTCGCGCTCGTGTGCCTCGGTGCCAGGATGCAGGCCGAAGAGCGAATCCACGACCGGGTCCGAGTCGGGCACCTGTGTGCGCAGGCGAATGCGCTCCTTGCGGGACAACGACAGGAGATTGAGTACGACCTCGAAGCGTTCCGCGACCGTTCCCGCCGGCACCTCGCGCGGAGGGGCACCGAGGTAATCGACCCCGGTGAGGTCGACGGCCATGTCGAATCCGTCCTCGAGGAGGGCCGACACCGTCGCGTGCCAACGCTCCCGCGGAACGTGCAACACGCGCTGACCGCGCGACTCGGCGAGGACGCAGCCGTGCAACATCTCGGGTTCGGACACGGTCACCTTCCCCCGAGCTTCACGGACACGTCGCCCGCCGGGGGCTCGGCCACGTGCACGGCGGCACCGCCGTTGTTGCGGGCACGTCGACGCATGATCTCGCCGTCCTCGATGAGCTGGTGGAGCGTCTCGATGGAGTGGATGAGCGTCTCGGGCGTCGGAGGGCAGCCCGGGGCGTACACGTCCACCGGCACCACCTGGTCGACGCCCTGCACGATGGCGTAGTTGTTGAACATGCCCCCGCTCGAGGCGCACACGCCCATCGAGATGACCCACTTGGGTTCCATCATCTGGTCGTAGACCTGGCGCAGCACCGGCGCCATCTTCTGGCTCACCCGGCCCGCGACGATCATGATGTCGGCCTGGCGGGGCGAGGCGCGGAAGACCTCCATGCCGAATCGGGCCAGGTCGTAGTGCGCCGCGCCGGTGCCCATCATCTCGATGGCGCAGCAGGCGAGGCCGAATGTCGCGCCCCAACTCGAGCGGGACCGCGACCACTTGACGAGATCCTCGATGCGCGCCGTGAGGAAGTTGTGCTGGACCCCGGCGAGTCCGTCGTCGAGCACCCCGCGCACGGCAGCCATCAGGCGGCCTCCGCCCCGCGACGACCCTCGGTGCCGACCACCCTGACACCGGCCACGGCGGGCAGGTCGTCGGCCACCGGACCGGCGGCGCGCTTGAGCGGGCCCCAGTCGAGCGCACCGCGGGCGACCATGTAGACGAAGGCGACGAAGAAGACGACGCTGAAGGCCGCCATCGAGAAGAAGGCCCCCGAGCCGAGGAACTCCCTGTCCACCGCGTAGGGGTAGGCGAACACGATCTCGATGTCGAACATGATGAACAGCATCGCGATGACGTAGAAACTCACCGGGAACCGCTCGGGCGGTTCGCGTCCGGGGACGATGCCGCACTCGTAGGGTGCCTCCTTGGCGGCATTGGGTCGTCGGGGCGCGAGCAGGCGCGACGCGGCCAGGCTCAGCAGGGCGAACAGGACCGCGAGGACCGTCAGTGCGACGATCGGGAGGTACTGGCCCACGACGGGATCACCCCTTGGGCGCGGTCAGGGCGAGGTTCTCCCGGAGGATCATCTCGCGTCGGTGGAGCACACGGGCGAGGACGAAGAACACGAGGGCAGAACCGAGCGCGATGAGGACCGCGGGACGGCGGTGCGCACCGAGGTCGCGGATCATGAGGACGTAGCGGTGCGGTGCGTTCTCGTCCACCACGGGCCGGGCCGGGGCCCTGCCGGGCTCGTCGCGCTGGGGAAGGAGAGGGGCAATCTCGACGAGTGCGTAGCGCGGCTCGTGCCGGAACGCGATGAAGTCGATGGACTCGCCGATCTTGGGCCACCGCTCGCCGCCACGGTCGTAGACGTTGACGGTGGCGTACTCGCCCGCGCCGAACTCCTCGGCCTCGATCTGGATGATCTCGTCGGAGGCGGCCACGGCCTGACCGCGGCGCGGGTCGGACTCGTCGAGCGAAATCCAGCCCTCGGCCTTCAACTGTTCGGCCACCTTCCCGGCGGCCGCCGCCGGTGTCATCTGGTCGTCGACCGGGGGAGAGAACTCGAGCACGCCCGCGGCATCGAGCAGCCCCGCGTCGCGGACGATCGTGATCGGCTGGGCGGGTTCCCAGGTCGGCAGGGGGCCCATGAGGCCGATGCCGTAGATCGCCCACACGGCCGCCATGCACATCATCCAGCCGGCGAGTGCGGTGGCGGTGACAAGGAATCCGAGACGAGCACCGAGGTTCGTGCCGAGGATGAGGTAGGTCGACCCGATGAGGGCGACGACCATGACGACGACGACGAGGATGCCGCGCAGCTCCGGCTGCCAGGAGACGGACAGGATCGTCGACAGCATCACAGGCTCCTCACGTACTCGACGATGAGCTTGATCTGCTCGTCGGTGTAGATCTGGCCGAAGCCGGGCATGCGACCGCTCCCCTGTCCCTGCTCCCCGTAGCGCTTGCCGAACTCGGAACCCTTCTGGAGGAAGGCAATCATGTCGGACTGCTGGGGGAACTGGCGGATGCTCGACCCGCCGCGCAGATTGGGTCCGAACGCGCCGCCACCGGTGACCTCGGGTTCACCGAACGACCAACCCTTGGTGTGGCAGCGGGCGCACGAGTACGCGCCACCGTCGAGGTCGAGATTGAAGAGGGCCTCGCCAATCGAGCCGTACGTCCCAGCCTTCACGAGACGCTCCGCCTCGGCCATGATGCGGTCGTTGTGCTCGGACGGCAATGTTCCGGTGTCGCAGGTGGGGTTGTACGCGGAGCGCGGAACCTCGCAGCCCGACATCGGGATCTGGATCGACTTCATGTAGTCGATGAGGGTCTGGACAGCCTGGTCGTTGAGCGGACCGCCGCCGATCGTGCCCCACGCCGACATCGGCGAGAACGGACGGCCGTAATTCAGGATGAACCGGACCTCCTCCTCGCTGAACTTGTACAGCACGGTGCTGAGGGCCGGCGCCTTCCAGTTCACGGACTTGACGTCGCCGGTGAGCGGATCGGTGATGGTCCAGGGCGCCACGCCGCCACCCGCGGTCATGCCACCGTGGCAACCGGCGCAGTTGAAGCCGCCGTCGGCGGTCGCGGCGAACACGGTCGATCCCCAGCGGACGAAACGCTTCTCGTATCCGAAGGCGGCCTCGGACTGGCGGTTGGGTTCGAGGATCCAGTACAGCGGCAGCGCCACCGTGAGCATCGCGAGAAACACGAGACCGAGCACCTGGACACGCTCGAGACGCGGACCCTCGAGGTCCTCGTCGTCGTAGTAGGGCTTGCGGTTGGCAGCCAGTTTCAGTTCGGAGCCGACTTCTGCCCGTCCCTGTCGGACGTTGGCGATCGCGTACACCGCCCACCCGATGAGGGAGGCGACGAGGACGAGCCAGGCGATGGAGGTGCTCGTAGCGGCGATCATGGTCAGTGACCCCCCGCGCCGACGCAATGCGGCCCCTCGGCCTCCTGGCCGGTCGTGTTGATGCCGACCGAGGGACCGGCGAACACCGCACCCGTGTCGATGGTGAGGACACCGTTGGCGACCGACACGCCGAAGCGGTCCATGCCGCGCGGCGCCGGACCGGCCTTCTTCTCGCCCACGCGGTTGTACTGCGAACCGTGGCACTGGCACTCGAACCACTGCGACGACTTGCACTCGGGGACGCGGCATCCGAGGTGCGGGCACTTCTGGTACAGGGCGACGACGCCGGCCTCCATGCCCGAGTAGACGGCGGCCTGTCCGCCGTAGACGGCCTCGGCCTTGGAGAGCGACGCGGCAGGGTATTCGGTGAGCCAGGCGCGGGCCTCGGCCATGTAGAAGAAGCCGTCGTTCGACCGGATGTTGGCGATGACATCGTTCACGCGTCCCGCTGAGATCTTCGACCCGAAGCCACCCGAGGCTCCCTTCCAGAGGAAAGCGAGCACAGACGCACCGAAGGCACCGAGGCTCGCGCTCATCAGCGTCACCGCGGAACGATTGAAGAACATGCGGCGGGAGACACCGAGGGCCTCGGCATCGGGTGGCGACCACGGCGCGATCTCGGCGGGGGCGGCCTTGACGGGCGCGGTCGGCGGTGCGGATGCGGCGGTGGCGGTGGCGGACACCGCGGTGCGCTTGTCGCGGGAGCGGGTCTCGCGGGAGAGGGCCCCCACGCCGCGCACGTCTCCGCCGCGACGTGTCGTGAGGACGGTCACCGCGCCGAGCACGACGGCGGCAACGACCGCGATGGCGATGATTGTTCCTGTGTTCATGGTGTCGTTCCTTGGGTCCTTGTGTCCTGGTCGTTGAGATGTGCGTCCGCTCTCCGAGTCCGCTCAGAGCTCGAAGAAGATCCCGTCCTGCCACGGGAAGATGAAGTTGAAGCCCGGCCCCCGGAAGAAGGACCCGATGATGACGAGCACGGCCCAGAACATGAGGAACATGGTCATCATCGAGGTCATGAACTTGCGGTCTTCGGGCCGGTTCGACGCGTTCCGGTCGAGGTAGGGCGCGAGCACCAGGGCCAGCAGACCCACCCCCGGCAGGGTGACGCCCGCGATCATCGGGTGGAACATCGTGAGCAGTTCCTGGAGGCCGAGGAAGTACCACGGCGCCTTCGAGGGGTTCGGCGTGGCGTTGAAGTCCGCGGCACGCAGCAACGGGGCGTTCACCACCCAGGAGAACACGAAGAGCGCGGCCAGACACGCGAGAGACGCCACGAATTCGACGGCGAGCAGGTGCGGCCAGGTGTGCACCTTGTCGACCGGGACGGACTTGGTCTCCTGGATGGAGCCGGACTTGACGACTGTGAGGAGCCTGTGGGTGTGGCCGTCGGGCCCGGCTCCCACGGGCACGCCGCCGGCGGCAGCCACGGCACCGCCCCTGTCGGCGACAGCCACCGCACCCGCGGGCTTGGAGCGGTCGAGCACGTCGTCGGGAATGCGGTCGCCGCCGGCGGACGTCGGTGTGTCGCCACCGGCTGCCTTGTCGCGGGCGGCCTGGGCCCGCTTGAGAAGGTGTTCGGGGATCTCAGTCATGTCATTTTCCTCCGAGGCTCACAGGGGTCCGGAAATGCCGCCGTCCTTGCGGACGCGCCAGAAGTGGATGGCCATGAAGATCACGATGACGAAGGGGAGCATCAACACGTGGAGCACGTACCAGCGCAGGAGCGTCTCCGACCCGATCTCGACGCCACCCAGCAGGACGAAACGCACCTCGTTGCCGAACACCGGCGTGTATCCCATCATGTTCGTTCCCACGGCGACGGCCCACAGGGCCAGCTGGTCCCAAGGCAGCAGATAACCGGTGAACGAGAGCAGCAGCGTGAGCGTGAGCAGCACGATGCCGATCACCCAGTTGAACTCGCGCGGTGGCTTGTACGCGCCGTGGTAGAAGACGCGCGCCATGTGCAGGAACACCGTCAGCACCATGAGGTGGGCGCCCCACCGGTGCATGTTGCGCACCAGCAGTCCGAACGTCACCGAGGTCTGCAGGGTCTGGATGTCCTGCCAGGCGTTGGCCGCCGTCGGTCGGTAGAAGAACATGAGGAAGATGCCCGTCACCGTCAGCAGGATGAAGAGGAAGAAGCTGAGTCCGCCGAGGCACAACGTGTAGCTGACCTTCACGGCGTGTCGCTTCACCTTCACCGGGTGCAGGTGGTACAGCACCGAGTTCATGATGACGTAGGACCTGTTGCGCGGGCTGTCGGTGTAGCCCTTGCGGAAAATCGAACCCGGACGGAAGATCGAGTTCCAAGCCTGGCTGCCCTGGATGGACTCGCCGAGCTTGGCCAGGCGCTCCTTCAGCGTCGGGCGGGGGTTGTCGAGGACCTTTGCCATGTTCTCCCTCAGAGTCGCATTCCGTAGCCGTAGCCGTGGCTGTTGTTTCGTGTGTGGCTGTCACCCTCGGGCGACGGTTCCCCCGCCTTGCCCAGGATGATCACGCCGGTGGGGCACCGATCGACGCAGAGTGCACAGCGCGTGCACACGTCGTCGTCGATGATGAAGATCACGTTGTCGCGGGGATCGGCCCCGGGCATCTCGGTGTTGGTCGCCTCGGACACCGCATCGGGCGTGACCATGTGGATGCACTTCCACGGACAGATGTCCACGCAGCCCTCGCACATGATGCACTCGGACTGGTCGATGTGGATGAACTGCTTCGGCTTGACGGCGCGACCCAGATAGTCCGCGTCCACCTCGACCAACTGGTAGTCGGTCGACCATTCCGGCATCGGGGGATTGGCGTCGGTGCGTGCCACGGCGTCAACCCTGCTTCACCAGCGGACGACCGTAGGCGGACTGCACGGCCGGTTTGGCTGCCGCGATCTCGCCCCTCTTCTGCCACCAGGCGAAGAGCCAGATCATGAGACCTACGTAGACCACGTGGATGCCGATGACGGCGACGTCGCGCACGGCCTCGTAGGTGATCGAGAAGGGGAAGCTTCCGCCGTTGGCCTGCGAGACGAAGAGGTCGAACGGACCGTTGACGAACTTGTCCTTGCGCCATCCGAGCTCGTTGTCGGCGTGCACGATGAACTGGTGGGGCACCACGCCGAAGGCGAGGAACATCGTGAAGAAGACGTACACCGTGCCGACCATCGCCTCCCCCCACGTGGGCTTGCGATCGACGGGACGACGACGCCCGTAGGGAATCGCCGCGAGGGCCATCGCCGTCGTGACGACAAAGGAGAAGAGGAACGCCTGGTTGATGCCGGGCCACCTGAGAATGTCGATCGCGAGCATGATGTGGGTCTTCTGTCTCCGGTCCGTGGGGACTTCGTGATCTGTTCGGGACCGCGCGTGCGGCCTCAACAGCAGACTAGCCACGGGCCGCGACATCGGGCCCATTTCCCCCCGTTCCGCCCTCCGGTGACACGGGGTCGACGGTCACAGCCGGCACCGCCGTCGATGCCCGGTTTGTGTCCTTGTGCCGAAAACGGCGGACGATTGATTGCACCGCTCGCGCGTACCTTGCCTATTGTTGACCGCGAGGTAGATGGCATGACCGAGATCCCCGAACACCTGTTGAATCGCTCCAAGGCCCGTCGCTCCGACGGTGCGTCGGAATCCTCCGATGCACCCGCGTCGAATGTCCCCGCCGTGGCGGACGCAGCGAAGCCGGCGGTGGCGAAGTCGGCCCCCCGCGAGAAGTCTGTCGAGCCCGATTCACCCGTGGTGGCCGCCGCCAAGGCGCGTCACAAGATCCCGTTCTGGGCCATGGCGGGACTCGCCACCCTCCCCGTGTGGGCCTTCGTCTATCTGCTCGCGCTCACACCCTCGGAGGAGGAGGCCACCGGCCCCATCGCCACCGGCATCGCCGCGTATTCGGGATGCGCAGGATGCCACGGCGCCGAGGGCGCGGGCGGCGCGGGACAGGTCCTGTGGGAGGGCGAGTCGCTCACGACCTTCCCGCACATCGAGGACATGCTCAACTTCGTCTACGCAGGCAGCCAGGCGTTTCAGTCGGCGGGCATCGGCATCTACGGCGACCCCGGTCGCGAAGGTGGCGGACGGGTTCCGCTCGCCTACAACGGCAACGCCATGCCGGCCCAGGGCCCGACCGCCGGTGGCGCACTGACCGAGTACGAGATCCTCGGCGTCGTGTGCCACATCCGCTACGACTTCTCCGACGCCGACATCGCCGGCGAGTGGCAGGAGGAGTGGGAGAAGTGGTGTGCTCCCGAGTCCGAGATCTACGCGGGCCTGCGCGCCGGCACGACCTCGTTCGACACCCTCGATGCCGACTTCATGACGAACGTCGTCGGCACGAAGGCCCGCGCCACCACCGCACGCTGACCGAACGACGGGGTCCCTCGCCTCAGGCGGGGTCCATCGGCGGCGACAGTTCCGTGAGCGGCGGTATCCG
The DNA here is from genome assembly GCA_032118285.1 of Ilumatobacteraceae bacterium. Lineage (GTDB taxonomy): Bacteria > Actinomycetota > Acidimicrobiia > Acidimicrobiales > Ilumatobacteraceae > UBA2093. The sequence goes on along the minus strand of JAULXU010000039.1, from coordinate 2,090 downwards.
TGTGGCGATCTTGTCGGCCACGAATCTGTCTCCGAGTTCGGTGCGACGCCCCGTGCTCCTCACCACCCCGGGCCAGGCATGGCTCTGGTGCACCCACGTGGCCGCGTTCGTCATGCGCCTGCCCACGTCGCGACGACGCATGGCCGGCGCCACGTAAAGCTGGTCCACATCTCCCGTTGACGACGACCACACGACCGCCCCGATCTGTTGCTCTGCCGTGACGTCCATGAGGACGAAGTCCTTTTCATCCACGATCGTGCCGTCGGGCAGGTGTCCCGTGTCGAAACCGGACACTGCTCGCATGCCGTCGCCGTACTGCCGGGACACATCCATCAGGACGAACCACATGTCCGGGGAGTCGCCGCGCTGTCCCGCCACGGAACGCCCCACGAGTCGGCCGGCGGCGTCGATGGTCGTCTCCCATCGCAGCTCGTGCGTGCCCGCCAGCGGGTCGGCCACCGTGCCGCCCTCCACCGTCACCGACTTCCCGTCCTCCTCAGGTGCCCCCAGATAGCTCCGGGTCGGGCACCGGCCGGAGGGGTCGGGCGGACCGAAGCGCACGTAAAGGCGACCGAATGCGCGGGCGACTTCATCCGACGACGGCACACCGCGACGCTAGCGAGTCGTTCGTTCGGTATGCCCGATACAGCCCCACGCGCGTACCGATACATCTCCTAAGGTGATGTCACGCGTCCTCTGGAGGTTGCCATGAAGTCAGTTCGTCGCCGCATGCTCACCGGTCTCATGGCCGCCGCCCCGCTGGGATCGCTCGCACTCGGCTCGGCCGTTCAGGCCACCGGACCATCGGGGGCCACCCGGGACGACGACGGCGACAACGAGGTGCGGGCGCAGATCAACGGATCGGACATCTGCTACCCCATCGTGGGGACGGGGAAGATGTCGGGGGTCCCCATCGTCGTTGAGGACAACAATGGGGAACTCCTCAGCGACATCTCCGACCTCACCTTCGAGTTGCGCGACGGAACGGGCGACACCCAGGACGTCACCGCACTCATCGGCACCGCCGCCGAACAGCCGGTGGTGGCCGACCGGTACATCCAGGCGGGATCGGACAACCTGCCGTCGGCGATGTCCTGGCACGCTGACATCTCCGACAACACGGGCGGGGACGGGCCTTCCCTCTCGTTCCTCAATGTCGGACACTTCTTCCTCATGTGCACGGCCGACCCGAACGATCCCGCCGTGAAGTTCGGCGACGATGTCACCCTGCACGCCCTGCGCGACGGGGTCGAAGTGGCGTCGGGAACACCGGCCGGGCGCAGTGCCCCGCACTTCCGTTACAGCTACTGGTGGACCGACACCTTTCACTCCCCGACCCTCTGGCCGTTGATGGGTGTCACCTCGATCACCGACCCACAGGGACAGTCCGACGCCACGGCGGCCGAGTTCGCCCAGACTCTCTACGAAGTCTCCGGCATCCGTTTTGATGGTGAGTTCGCACTCCTCGCCCTGCTCTGGACCCAGGTCCAGTCGATGGACGGAAACAACTCGAGCATGTGCAGGTACTCATTCGTCAACTTTGCGTCACCGTGGTCCTTGAACACGGCGGGCAGCGCGATCCGCGATGCCTTGATGACCGGCACGAATCTTGCCACCCAAGCCGCGTACCTCCGCGAGAATCACCCGGCGGTCGGGTGCAACGACAATCTCCAGCTCATACCCCAGAACATGGTGCACACGTTCGCCGCCCAGTTGCTGCTCATCGATGGACCCGCCGGCCGGGTTCCAGCCGCCATCACCGATGCCTCCGACTTCTACCTGCCCTCGGTGCGACTCGTCCCCGAGGACCTGCCCGAAACCGGTGCCGACACCCTCGCACCACTCTTTGCCGGCCTGGCGGCCATGCTCGGTGGTGCGGCGGTTCTCGCCCTCCCCCGTCGCCGCCGCGCCTGACGGAATCAGTCCGCGCAGTCGACCCTCGTCACCGTGTCGGTGATGAGGTCGACGGTGGCGGCCGACGCAGACGCCGGAAAGCGCGTGATGAAGTCGCGCAGATTCGCCGTGTCGATGTCGCCGCATTCGCGCACCACCGGGGTGGCCAGCCGCAGCACCCATCCGTTCGCCAGCAC
>JAULXU010000038.1:0-2904 GCA_032118285.1 Ilumatobacteraceae bacterium | reverse complement strand
TGAGGTGCAAGCCGTCGGCTCGCGTGCCCGTGACGCGAAGCGACAACGTGAGTTTCGCGGGGGCCTCGAGCCGTGCGCTCACTGCCGCGATCCCGCTGCACGGGCGAGCGAAATCCAGTCCTCGACGTCGAGTTCCTCGGCGCGTGCCGTGCCCGCGATCCCCGCGGCTTCGAGTGCGGCCGCACCGGCGGTGCCGGCCAACGCGCCGCGCAGCATCTTGCGCCGCTTGGCGAACCCCGCCCGCACGAGGGAGAACATGAGGTCCACGTCGACGCCGGCGTCGACGTGGCGGTCGTGGCGCACGACCTCGACGAGGTCGGACTCGACGTTGGGCCGGGGGAGGAACACGGTGGCGGGGACGTGCCCGACGATGCGGGCGTCCGCGCGGAAGCCGATGCGCACCGACACGGCCCCCCACTCGGGAGTGGATGGACGCGCGGCGAAGCGCTCAGCGACCTCGCGCTGAACCATCACGAGCATCCGGGACACGGCCGGTACTCCGGCGACGATGTCGGCCACGAGCGGGGTGGCGACGTTGTAGGGGAGGTTCGCCACGAGCACCCATCCCGGCTCGGTTCCGAGGAGCGCGGTCCAGTCCATTTCGGTGGCGTCGCCGTGGACGACGTCGACACCCGGGAGTCCGCCGACATTGATGCGCAACAGCGGCACGAGCCCGGAGTCGATCTCGACCGCGGTGACCGCGGCACCCGTCTCGGCGAGGGCGAGGGTGAGCGAACCGAGCCCCGCCCCGATCTCGACGACCCGGTCCCCGGGTCCGACACGCGCCAAGTGGGCGATGCGACGCACCGTGTTGGGGTCGACGACGAAATTCTGTCCTAGGGCGCGTTTGGCGCGCAGACCGGCGTGCTCGAGCATCCGGGAGGCGTCGGAGCGCGAGAGAGTCACCAGGAGATCTCGACGGGCAGCGGAGCCTGCACGATCTCGGCGATGGATTCAAAGACCGTGATGTCGAGGACGATCTCGAACCCTCCCGGCTGGGGACCGATGTAGACGTTGGTGCACGTGGTGGTGCGTCCGTTGTCGAGATTGCGCACCCTGATCCGGGTCGCGAGGGGTGCGAGACCGGTCGAACAGCCCCGCTCGCCGCCCTGTGGATAGCGCTTGAAGCTCGCGCGACCGCGCGCGGTGTTCAGATCCTCGTCGGCGGGGTACGCGATGGGTCCGCCTCCCCCGGCCTCGGCGGCACCCGGACCCTGCAGGCTCGCCGGTGCGTCGACGACCGAGTTCGGATCCGTGTAGAGACCCGTTCCGTTGCCGGGCAGCGTGGTGGTGGCAGAGGCAGGGTCACCCGACGTGTCTCCTTCGGATCGCCCGGAGGACACGAAGTAGAGGACCGAGACGATCACCGTGAAGAGCACGACCACCGTGAGGCGGTTCCTGTCGACTGTGGTGAGGTTCACGCCCCCGAGGGTATTCGCGGGAACGCCCGACGGGCGTTCGCCGTGGTCGAGCGGGCGAATTCTGCGGGGTCATCGCCCCGCCAGCCGGCGATCGCCGCACCCACGATGCCCACGTGGGCGGGCTCGTTGGGCCGTCCGCGGAAGGGAACGGGGGAGAGGTACGGGCTGTCGGTCTCCACGAGTATGCGGTCGGCGGGACAGGCCGTCGCAGCCTGACGAATGTCCGAGGCATTCTTGAAGGTGACGATCCCGCTGAACGACAGGTATGCCCCGATCGCGAGGCAGCGTTCGGCTTCGACCGGACCGCCCGTGAAGCAGTGGATGATCACGGACGAGGGAACGCCCTCCGTGGCGAGCACGTCGAGGGTGTCGTCCCAGGCGTCGCGGGTGTGAACCACGAGGGCGAGGTCGCGTTCGTGGGCGAGGCGAATCTGCTCGGCGAAGGCGCGCATCTGCACGGGGCGAGGGGAGTGGTCGTAGTGGTAGTCGAGACCGCACTCACCGACGGCCACCACGCGCGGCGAATCGAGAAACGGGACCACGGTGTCGACTCCGTCCACGGCGTCGTGTGGATGCAGGCCCACCGTCGCCCACACGTCGTCATGGGATGCGGCCAGTGCCGTGACCTCGGCGCAGGTCCGCGCATCGGTACCCACGACCACGAACGCGGTCACACCGGCCTCGCGGGCGCGCACCAGGGTCTCGCGCGGTGGCGCCGACATGGAGTCGTCGTGGATGTGGCAGTGGGTGTCCGTCCATCCTCCGACCGGGTGAGCAGGCGCGCTCACGTCACGCCGTCCTGCGAGGGAAGAGCGGTTCGCCCTTTGTCACCGGCGCACCGGGCACGTACCCGCCCCACCCGGTGTCCCGGGGCACTCGGCAGTCCTCGGGCGAGCCGGGCATGCCGATGCGCCTCCAGATCTCCCGGGCCGTGCTCGGCACGGCGGGGAACACGAGGATGCACACGATGCGCAGTGCCTCGAGAGCGTCGCCCATGACGCGGTCCACCCCGGGGCCGACCTCGCTCTTCCACGGCTCGTGGTTCTCGAGGTGGGCGTTCGTGGCACGGATGAGGGACCACACGGCTTCGAGGGCACGGCTCGGCTGGACGCGCTCCCACTGGGCGGTGGCTTCTTCGACGGCCACGGACGCGGCGGTGGCGAGGGGTGACGCGGGGTCCGGCGCGGTTCCGAGTCCGCCGCACTTCTTGTCGACGACGGTGGCCACGCGGGCGGCCAGGTTGCCGAGGTTGTTGGCCAGGTCCGAGTTGTAGCGGGCGACGAGACCCTCCCAGGTGAAGTCGCCATCGTTGCCGTACGCGGTGTCGGCCAGCACGTAGTAGCGGAAACCGTCCACACCGATCTCGTCGACGAGATCGAGCGGATTGACGACGTTGCCGGTCGTCTTCGACATCTTCTCCCCGCCCACGAGCAGCCATCCGCCCACGGCCCATCCCCGGGGCGGCTCGATGCCCGCCGACATG
>JAULXU010000037.1:0-9381 GCA_032118285.1 Ilumatobacteraceae bacterium | reverse complement strand
GGTGCCACGTTGCTGTTCATCGTCGTCGCGTCGCTGATCGTCGTCGTGGGCTTCCTCGTGGCGGTCAAGCCCGGGTTCAGGGGGCGCATCCTCTGGGCAACCGTGGGAACGGGAATGGCCGCCGTCGTCGTGGGCGGCATCGTGAGCGGAGTCGTCGGCGAGCGCGAGCAACTCGCCGAGGCCTACCGCGAGGACCATTTCTCCATCGAGCACCGCGAATGCGGCGCCGAGGCGGGCAAGTACTCGGACAAGCACGCCAACAACCACGTGTCTTTGCGCTCCGGAGTGATCGCCACGGTCTTCGTGGAGAACGGGCGCGTCTGGGCCGAGGCGATCGGGCTCGACACCGACCTCGACACCATCACCATCCCGCGCTCGACCCCGGTGTCCGTCCTCTTCCGCAATCTCGACGGGTCCGACCGCCGCCTCGTGGCGTACCTGGGTGACGAGGCCGTGGGCGAGGGCGACGTCGTCGAGGAGAAGCGGCTCTGCACCCAGCTCACCGGCAGGAACCAGGAGAACGTTCTGCTGCTCACGATCGGAGTGCCCGCAACCGAGGCCAAGCCCTACACCCTCACCGTTCCCGGCGTCGACGGCGCCGTGACGATGGTGGTTCCCTGATGAATCGCCGACATACTCGTTCAACGGAGAAGCACATGGACACCCGGACACCCCTCCACCGCAGGTTCCTCCGCCCCGCACTCGCGGTCGCCGGAGTCGCACTGCTCGCCGGCTGCGCCAAGGACGCGCCCCAGGACACCTTCGTGCCGAAGGGTCCGAATGCGGAGATGATCCACAATCTCAACCTGCTCGTCTTCCCCATCGCGGGTGTCGTCGGAGTCATCGTTCTGTCGCTCGCCGGCTACATCTTCTGGCGCTATCGCGACCGCGGTCAGCCGATCCCCAGCCAGGCACACGGCAAGCCGGTTGTCGAGATCACCCTCACCATCATCCCCGCGCTGATCCTCAGCGTCGTGGGCGTGTTCACCTTCCGCACGATCTTCGACCTCGCCGAGACGAAGGACACCGAGCTGATCATCAACGTCACCGGCCAGCAGTGGTGGTGGGAGTACGACTACCCGGTCCAGCCCGAGTTCGGCATCACCCAGCCCATCATCAGCTCCGGTCAGCTCGTCATACCGGCGGGAACCAAGGTGCTGCTGCGCGAGACGAGTCGCGACGTCATCCACTCGTACTGGATCCCCGCCCTCAACGGCAAGAAGGACGCGGTTCCCGGGCGCATCCACTTGTTGCGCCTCGAGGCCGACAAGCCCGGCATCTACGCGGGACAGTGCACCGAGTTCTGCGGTCTGTCGCACGCCAACATGCGCATGGAGGCCGTCGCACTCTCGCCCGAGGACTTCGCCACCTGGGTGGCGAACCAGCAGCGTGCCTATGAACCACCCGCCGAGGGCAGCCTTGCCGCCGAGGGCGAACAGGTCTTCCTGAACCAGTGCGTGCGGTGCCACCAGGTCAACGGCCTGAAGAAGAACGACGGCACACCGGCCATCGCGGCACCGCAGCTGAACGTCTACTCGGGAGCCGCCCCGAACCTCTCGCACCTGATGTCGCGCAACACCTTCGCCGGTGCGATGTTCGACCTCGTCACCCCCTCGTGTCGCAGGGACGTGTGGGAGTCCGACTCGGCGTCGTTCGGTTCCAAGTACCTGCGCGGCGTCACCGAGGAGTGCCTCAACCAGACCGACCTGCGGGCCTGGCTGCGCAACGCACCCGCCATGAAGCCGATGTACGCCGATGCCGACAAGTTGGGCGCCTCGAACGGCCTGCCGCGTGGCATGCCGGCGCTCGGTCTGTCGGAGAACGACATCGACAAGCTCGTCGCGTACCTGCTGACCCTGAAGTGACCGGAGAACCCCATGGCGATCATCAATAGGCCCTCCACACCGACTCCCGCCGTCGTCGGTCCCGTCGAGGGACTCGGCGCGGTGCGGCGTCCGGTGACGACCACCGGCTGGCGGTCGTGGCTCTTCACCGTCGACCACAAGAAGATCGGCATCATGTACGGGGCCATCGCCCTGTTCTTCTTCGTCGTGGGCGGCGTCGAGGCGCTCCTCATCCGCCTGCAGCTCGCGGCTCCGGACGGTCGCATCCTCAGTGCCGACCAGTACAACCAGATGTTCACCATGCACGGAACGACGATGGTCTTCCTCTTCGGCATGCCCCTCGCCGCCGCGTTCGCCAACTACTTCCTGCCGTTGCAGATCGGCGCGCGCGACGTGGCGTTCCCGCGCCTCAACGCCCTCTCGCTGTGGTTGCTCCTGGCGGGAGGCATCATCCTCAACCTGTCGTGGTTCCTCGGCGGCGCGGCGGACGGCGGCTGGTTCATGTACGCCCCGAACTCGGGACCGGTTTTCTCGCCGAGCAACGGCGTGGATTTCTGGATCCTGGGTCTGCAGGTGGCGGGCGTGGCCTCGCTCATCGGCTCCATCAACCTCATCGTCACGGTGCTGAACATGCGCGCACCGGGGATGTCGATGATGAAGCTCCCGGTGTTCACCTGGATGATCCTGGTGGTGCAGTTCCTGCTCGTGTTCTCCCTGCCCGTCATCACGGTCGCGCTGGTGCTCCTCATGTTCCAGCGTTCCTACGGCGCGACGTTCTTCGACGTGGCCATGGGCGGCGACCCGTTGCTCTGGCAGCACCTCTTCTGGATCTTCGGACACCCTGAGGTGTACGTCCTCATCCTCCCGGCGTTCGGCATCATCTCCGAGGTGCTGCCGACCTTCTCGCGTAAGCCGCTGTTCGGCTACCCGTTCGTGGTGTTCTCCGGCGCGGCCATCGGTTTCGTCGGTTTCGGCGTGTGGGCCCACCACATGTTCGCCGCCGGTCTCGGCCCGGTCTCGGTCGCGGTCTTCTCCATCGCCACGATGGCCATCGCCATCCCCACCGGGGTCAAGATCTTCAACTGGCTGTTCACCATGTGGGGCGGCAAGATCTGGTACACGACGGCGATGAAGTTCGCCATCGGCCTGGTGGTGCTCTTCACCTTCGGCGGACTCTCCGGTGTGACGCACTCGGTTGCCCCGTCCGACACGCAGCAGACCGACACGTACTACATCGTGGCGCACTTCCACTACGTGCTCTTCGGCGGCATGGTTTTCGGCCTCTTCTCGGGCTTCTACTACTGGTGGCCGAAGGTGTTCGGAAAACTGCTCGACGAGCGCCTCGGATCGTGGAACTTCTGGCTGATGTTCTTCGGCATGAACCTGACCTTCGGACCGATGCACATCCTCGGTCTCCAGGGACAGCCGCGACGCATGTACGTCTGGACGGAGGCGCGCGCAGGTGAGGGCTTCTTCAATCTCGCCCTCTGGAACCTCGTGGCGACGATCGGATCGTTCATCCTCGCCCTCGGCGTGCTGATGTTCCTCATCAACATCGTCAAGACGACGCGCACGGGCAAGCAGGCTCCCGCGGACCCGTGGGATGCCCGCACCCTCGAGTGGCTCACCACGAACCCCCCGAAGCCCCACAACTTCGACCGCATCCCCGTGGTGCACCACCTCGACGAGTTCTTCCACCGCAAGTACGAGTCCGACGATGCCACGCACACGATGCGCCAGGTGGCCACCGGCGAGCAGCTCATCCTCGAGGAGGAGAACAACGCAGAGAGCGACATCCACCTGCCCTCGCCTTCGTACTGGCCGTTGATGCTCGGCCTCGGCATCACGGTGCTGGCGCTCGGGGTCATCTACGGCGTGCCGGTCATGGTCGTGGGTGCCGCGGTGGTCCTGTTCTCGGTGTTCGGGTGGGTGCTCGAGCCCTCCGTCGCCGAACCCATCGATTTCGAGGGACCGACCTCCGGTTCCGGCACGAAGGAGATCGCTCCCCTTGGCTGACACCACCACCCACGGACACCCGGCCACCACGACCGGGCTCTCCAACAACAAGATGGCCATGTGGCTGTTCCTGGGGTCGGAATGCCTGCTCTTCGGCGGGCTCATCTCCACCTACATGCTCTACCGCGGCCGTCTCGCCGACGGTCCGGGACCCATGCAGATCTACGACATCCCGTTCACCTCGGTGAGCAGCTTCGTGCTGCTGATGTCCTCGCTCACCATGGTGCTGGCCGTGTCGGCGGCCCAGCGTCGTGACGATGAGCGGACGAATCTGTGGCTCACGGTCACGGCGGTGCTCGGGGCAACCTTCGTGGGCGGCCAGATCTACGAGTTCACTGCCTTCTATCGGGAGGGCCTCGGATTCACGACGAGCCTCTTCGGCTCCAGCTTCTACACGCTCACCGGATTCCACGGCGTGCACGTCTCGGTGGGCGTGCTCATGCTGCTGGCCACGGTGGGAATCATCAAGCGCAACAAGGCGGTGGGTGACAAGGCCGAGGCCGTCGAGTTGGTGGGCCTGTATTGGCACTTCGTCGACGTGGTCTGGATCGTCATCTTCACCCTCGTCTACCTCATCCCGAGCTGATCGGAGCCGACATGTCGACCACGGAAGAGCACCAGCACGGCCTCACGGACGCCGGCTACATCAGGATCGCCCTGATCCTCGCCGCCATCACGGCGCTCGAGGTGTCGACGTACTACGTCGACTTCGGTCCCCTTTTCATGCCCTCGCTCATCATCATGATGGTCGTGAAGTTCTTCATGGTCGTGACGTATTTCATGCACCTGAAGTTCGACAGCAGGATCTTCGGTTTCCTCTTCTACACGGGGCTCGCTCTGACGCTCGGTGTGTACGTCGCGGCTCTCGCGACCTTCAAGTTCTTCATGCAGTGACGCGGTAGGTTGACCACATGGGACCGTTCGCGGCCTTCAATCCCACGGTCAACCCCGATCCCTGGCGCTTCCAACTGCACCTCGAGGTGTGGATCCTGGTGGCCGGTCTCGTCGCGTCGTACGTGTACGCCGTCCGGGTGATCGGCCCGAAGGTCGCGCCCGAAGGGCGCGTGGTCACCCGCCGCCAGGTCGGAGCCTTCTCGGCGATGATCGCCCTGCTGTGGCTGTCGAGCGATTGGCCGGTGCACGACCTCGCCGAGGAGTACCTGTACTCGGTGCACATGATCCAGCACATGGCACTGTCGTACTTCGTTCCCCCGCTCGCGCTTCTGGCGACACCGGAATGGCTGGCCCGACTGCTGCTCGGGCAGGGTCGCGCCTACGCCCGCGCCCGCGTGCTGGTGCTGCCCGTCGTCGCCGCGGTCACCTACAACGCTGTCGTGATGATCACCCACATCCCCGCACTCGTCAACCGCAGTGCCGAGGGCGGACCCCTCCACTACGGCCTTCACGTCATTCTCGTCACCACCTCGCTCATGATGTGGACCCCCATCTGCGGTCCGATTCCGGAATGGCGCATCGGACACGGGGCCCAGATGATCTATCTGTTCTCCATGTCGCTCCTGCCGACCATTCCGGCGGGCTGGCTCACGTTCGCCGAGAACGCCGTGTACGACCACTACGACACGCCGGTGCGGGTGTGGGGGATGACCGTGCTCAGCGACCAGCAGGCCGCCGGCGGCATCATGAAGCTCGGCGGCTCGGTGTTCATGTGGATGGTGATCATCTTCGTGTTCTTCCGGCGCTTCATGGGCGGCTTCGCCGCCGAGCAGACCTACGCCCGCGACCGCAGGATCCCCGATTCCGAGATCACCGGCACGGACCCCACTCTCACCTACGCGGACGTGGAGAAGGCCTTCAGCGCGACGCGTCCGGCACCAGAGTCTCCCTCCGACCAGCGGTGACCGGGGTCCGCACCGTCGTCCCGCTCCCCGCCGACCCCGTCGTGCGCCGCACCGTTGCCGAGTGGTCGCGGGATGCCTGGGCGGATCTCTTCCCCGACGACGACACGGACACGTACCTCGCGTTGTACGAGGAGGCGGACGGCGCGAACCTGCCGCGGGTGTGGGTGTCCCTCGACGAGAGCAGCCGGCCCACGGGCACGGCGTCATTGGTCGCCGACGACGACCTACCGGGCGCGTCGGAACCGGGTCCCTGGCTGGCGGCGGTGTGGGTGCATCCCGACCATCGGGCACGTGGGGACGGCACGAGCCTCGTCGACGTCGCGGCGGCGACAGCGCGCGAACTGGGTCACACGACGCTGTTCCTCTACACCCATGGCGCGGTCCGGTGGTACGAGCGGGCGGGGTGGAGAGTCGTGCGCGAAGCGCATCTGCGGAGCCGGCCGGTGACGGTGATGGCTCTCGATCTCACCACCACCTGAATCGCCGCGCCGCCGCCACCGGAGCCGCCACGGCCCACGCGGCGAGACAGCCGAGCACGGCGGTGTCGACGGCCGCACCCGTCGCCGCGTCGCGCAGCACCGAGGCGAGCGCACCGGAGGGAAGCCACGGAGCGACGGTCGCCAACGGGCCGGGCAGGGATTCAACGGGGATCACCATGCCCCCGAGGAGGAGCAACACGAGGTACAGGCCGTTCTGGGCCGCGAGATTGATCTCGGCCCGCAGGCTGCCCGCAAGCAGGATGCCGATCCCGGCGAACGCGGAGGTGCCGAGCACGATGCCCACGACAAAGACGGGAACGGACAGTGGTCCCGCATCCCAGCCGATGGCGAGTGCCACGGGAACGATCAGGGCGAACTGCACCATCTCGACCACCACGACCGAGGCGATCTTGGCCGCCACCAGTTCACCGCGCCGGAGCGGGGTGGCGCCGAGTCGCTTGAGCACCAGGTACGAGCGCTCGAAGCCGGTGGCGATGCCGAGGCTGACCATCGCGGTGGACATCACCGCGAGCGCCATGATTCCCGGGACGAGGAACTCCTCGCGTCCGAGGTCCCCGGTGGGCAGCACGTCGACCGTGCCGAAGAAAGCGAGAAGCACGAGGGGTATGACCACGACGAGCAGCATCTGCTCCCCGTTCTTGGCGAGCAATCGCAGCTCGGTGCGAAGCTGAGCGAGGGTGCGGTTCACGCGGCACCACCCGTGAGGCGTCGGTAGGCGTCCTCCAGCGACTCGCGACCGGTCTCGAGGGAAGCGAGGCCGCACCCGTTGTCGGCGAGCCACCCGGTGAGAAGCGAGACGTTCGCCGCCGTGGGTGCCGTCGCCGCCTCGTAGCGGCGCTCGCCCCGGGGAGTGACCCCGCAGCCGAGCGCGGTGGCGAGGGCGGCGATGTCGGGCACAGAGTCGGTGGAGAAGCGCAACGTCTCGCGTGCCTCGCGCAGTCCGTCCACGGGACCGGCCGCCACGATCCGACCTGCGCGGAACAGGACCGCGTGATCGGCGGTGCGTTCCGCCTCGGACATCTCGTGGGTGGCGAGAAGGACCGTCGTGCCCCTGTCGGCCAGCTCGCGCACGATTCGTGCCACGATGTCGCGGCCCTCGATGTCGATGCCCGACGTCGGTTCGTCGAGGAACACGACCTCGGGGTCGGCGGCCAGTGCCAGCGCGAGGGAGACACGCTGCTGCTCGCCTCCCGACAGCGAGCGCCAGGTGGCCCGGGCCCGGGAGCCGAGGCCGAGACGCTCGACGAGATCGACGCCGCGCACACCGCGACCGTGGAGCGTGCAGAAGTGCGCCACCACGTCACCGACGCGGGCCGATGGCCAGACACCACCGCCCTGGAGCATGACACCCATCCGTGACGCGAGTCGGACACGATCGCGCACGGGATCCAGTCCGAGCACGGTCACGCTGCCGCGAACAGCGGAGCGGAAACCCTCACACACCTCGATCGTGCTCGTCTTGCCGGCACCGTTCGGACCGAGGATCGCGGTCACGGCGCCGGCCGGTGCGATGAAGGACACTCCGTCGACCGCCGTCACCGCGCCGTAGCGCACCGTGAGCTGTTCGACGACCACCGACATGCACCCACGCTAGGGCGCACCCGCCGCGCCAATGGGGCCCGATCCGTCGGGGACGGGCGGATAACCTCGCCTTCCTGTGATCGATGTCCGACTGCTGCGCACCGACCTTCCCGCCGTGCGGGATGCCCTCGCACGACGGGGCAAGGCCGAGGTGCTCGTCCTGCTCGAGGAGGCGGTCGGCCTCGACGCTCGGGCCCGTGACGTCGGCGCCGCGCGCGACGCGGTTCGCGCCGGAATCAACGACCTGTCCCAGCAGGTGGGAACACTGCGCCGGGAGAAGCGCACCGACGAGGCCGAGGCTCTCATGGCCCACAGTCGCGGGATGGGGGAGCAGGAGCGCGACCTTCAGGCCGAGCACGACGAGGTGCAGGCGCGACTCCGCGAGGTGATGCTGGCCATCCCCAACCTGCCCCACCCCGATGCCCCGGACGGACGAGACGATTCCGACAACCCGGTGGTCATCGGACCGGTCGGAATGCCCGCCGAATTCGCCGCGCACCAGCGCGTGCCCCACTGGGAGACCGCGGCGGCTCTCGGAATCCTCGACAACGAGAGGGCCACCAAGATCGCCGGCGCCATGTTCACCATGCAGCGCGGGGCGGGCGCGACGATGGCGCGCGCACTGTGCCAGTACGCCCTCGATGCCAACGCGGACGCCTTCGAGGAGATCCGTCCCCCCTCCCTCGTCACCACCGCCACGCTCACCGCCACCGGTCACCTCCCCAAGTTCGCCGACGACGCCTACGCCATCGAGCGGGACGGACTGTGGGCGATTCCCACCGCGGAGGTGCCACTCACTTCGCTGCACGCCGGGGAGGTGCTCGACGAGTCGGTCCTGCCGGCGCGCTACATGGCCCATTCGTCGTGTTACCGGCGAGAGGCGGGATCGGCGGGTCGCGACACGCGCGGCATGCTGCGGGCCCACGAGTTCGACAAGGTGGAGATCCTCGCCGTGGCCCGCCCCGAGGACGCACCCGACCTGCTCGTCGACCTGCGCGACCGGGCACAGCGCCTCATCGCCGGCCTCGACCTGCCCCATCGGGTCATAGAGATCTGCACGGGGGACATGGGAGGCAGCCACCATCGCAGCTTCGACATCGAGGTCTACGCCCCCGGATGCGACGCCTGGCTCGAGGTGAGCAGCGTGTCGTGGTTCAGCGATTACCAGGCGCGTCGCGCCGACATCCGGTTCCGTCGCACCGGACAGAAGGGAACCGAGATCGCCCATACCCTGAACGGTTCCGCCCTCGCCGTGCCGCGTGTGTGGGCGGCGATCTGTGAGGTCCACCGCCGCCCCGACGGCTCGGTCACCGTGCCCGAGGCGCTGCGTCCGTACATGCGCGGCCTCGGCGTCATCTCCCCGCGGGCGTGACCGGCGTGGGCATCGGCGAGCTGCGCATCCAGTACGAGACAGCCGGTCTCGATCGTGCCGACCTCGCCGCCGGTCCCAGCCATCGCGCCTCAACCTGCGGCGCCCGCAGCCACACAGATTGATCCCAAGCCCGTTGCAGCTGCCAGACGCAAACCCGAGGAAACCATTCGCATCAGTGTCGGCCTTCTCGACTAGCTCATGAATCTGGC
>JAULXU010000036.1:2460-3581 GCA_032118285.1 Ilumatobacteraceae bacterium | reverse complement strand
GTAGCGGCTCACGGTCTCGACGCCGGCGGCGATGAAGCAGTCGCCCTCGCCCGACTTGATGGCGTGAGCGGCCATCCGGATCGTCTGGAGCGAGGACGAGCAGTAGCGGTTCACCGTCACGCCGGGCACATCGTCGAGACCGGCGAGGATCGCCACCATGCGTCCGATGTTGAATCCCCCCTCACCGGCGGGCTGTCCGATGCCGAGCATGAGGTCCTCGACATCGCCCGCCTTCACCTGGGGCACCTTGGCCATGAGGGCGCGAACGATCTGAGCGGCCATGTCGTCGGGACGGAGGTCGACGAGCGAACCCTTGTTGGCGCGACCGATGGGGCTGCGGGCGGTGGCGACGATGACTGCTTCAGGCATGGGAACTCCCTCGTGAACGGACCGACGCTGCGCCGTGCCCGTTCCCCGACAGTAGTCAAGCCCGCCGCCCGGGTCGCTGTCCCGGACACGGGTGCGCCTAGGGTCTCGTGCATGTCCCTTCCCGAGGTGCCCCTTTCCGACATCGACCTGTCCGACCCCGAATTCTGGATCCGTCCCCGCGAGGAGCGATTCGGCGCGTTCCGCACCCTGCGCGACGAGTCGCCCTACCACTTCTTCCCCGAGCGCACCTTCGAGAATTCGCCCATCCCCGCCGGCCCCGGATACCGGGCCCTCGTGCGCCACGACGACATCTGGCACGTGAGCCGCCGCCCCCAGGACTTCTGCAGCGGGAACGGCTCGAACATCGGCGACCTGCCGGTGGAGATCAACGAGTTCTTCGGCTCGATGATCAACATGGACGACCCCAAGCACTTCCGTCTCCGGTCGATCGTGGCGAAGGGATTCACCCCGAAGGAGATCGGCGCGCTCGAGGAGTCGGTGCGCGTGCGCTCGCGCACGGTCATCGACCGCATGTTCGAGCGTTTCCCCGACAAGCGGTGCGACTTCGTGCGCGAGGTGGCTGCCCTCATGCCCCTCCAGATCATCTGCGACATGATGGGCATCCCCGAGTCCGACGAGGAGATGATCTTCAACTGGACGAACACCATCCTCGGTGTGGGCGATCCCGAGTACGTGGGGAGCTTCGAGGACCTCGTGCGCGTGGGCGGCGAGATCTTCGCCTACGCGCTCGC
>JAULXU010000036.1:0-2450 GCA_032118285.1 Ilumatobacteraceae bacterium | reverse complement strand
CCGCGCCCATCCCCGCGACGACATCGCCGCGGTGATGATGCAGGCCGAGGTGGACGGCGAGCGACTCTCCGCCCAGGAGTTCGGCTCGTTCTTCATCCTGCTCGTGGTGGCGGGCAACGAGACGACCCGGACCGCGATCGCCCACGGCATGCGCGAGCTCACCCTCAACCCGGACCAGCGGCGCATCTGGTTCGACGACTTCGAGACCCACACGAGGACGGCGGTCGAGGAGATCGTGCGCTGCGCCACTCCCGTCATCCACTTCCGGCGGACGGCCACCCGCGACACCGAGATCAACGGTCAGCCCATCAAGGAGGGCGAGAAGGTCGTGATGTTCTACCAGTCGGGTAACCGCGACGAGAGGGTGTTCGAGAATCCCGACGCCTTCGATGTGCGCAGGCCGCTCTCCCCGGCGCAGGTGGGATTCGGTGCCGGTGGACCGCACTTCTGCCTGGGGGCGAACCTGGCGCGCCGGGAGATCGCCGTGATGTTCGACGAGATCCGCCGGCGCGTGCCCACACTCGAGATCGTCGGAGAGCCCGCCTACCTGCAGAGCTCGTTCATCAACGGCATCAAGCGCATGGAGTGCGCCTGGTAGCGACTCGCCCGATGTCCAATCCCCAGACGCTCAGCGCCGCGGTTGGAGGGACTCGAGTACGAGACGAAACCGCTCCACCTGCGTGACCGTGCCGATCGCGGTGTCGCTGCGCCCGGTCGAATCCTCCTCCCAGAGGAGAGGAAGCCCCCGGGGTGTGAGCACCAGACGCACCACGCCCTGACCAACGGCAGTGCCCGAGGTGACCGTGACGATCCGCACCTCGATTCCCGTCGTGGCGACACCGTCGATGTCCAGCTGAGCCGGTCCGGCCACCTGGAGGGTGCGCTCGTGGGTCAGGCCGCTCCCCTCGCACCTCGCCACCGTGACCGGGACGGCATCCCGCGGCGGGAGCAGCCACGTGCCGGTGGGACACTCGAGACTCCGCTCATCACGGGTGCCGAAGAATTCGTGCACGCCGCCATAACGGACCAGGGCCACCCCTCCGTCGACGGCGCACAGTTCCCACCATTCGACCCGCTCCTCGACCGGGCGCCACTCCACCCGGACCCCGCACCCCGATGCGGTCACGACGATGGCCGACTCGACCGGATACCGACGTTCGGGTGCGGTGAGCGCGTCGATCCTCTCGCTTCCCGAGGTGGAATAGATGTAGACGCCCGGATCCGCGAGGCCCTCAACCTCGAGCACATTCCCGGCGATCTCGTCGAAACCCTCGATGAGATCGGCGATGGAGACTGGCGTCGTCGTGGTGCCGAAGGTCGACCACACCCATCCCCCGAACCCCGCCGCCGCGGCGAGCATTCCGACGAGGAGTGCGAGACGCGGAACACGTCCCCCGGGAATCCACGGACGTGCGCGATTATCCACGACCCGGACCGTAGTGGGATGCGATGCCCGGTCAGGCGAGGCGAATCTCTGCCACCACCGCGGCATGATCGCTCGGCTGCACACCGTCCACGGCTTCGAGTCCGGCGAGCCGAATGGAGGCCGGCGAGCCGAGCGGGCGCGGGCGCGGCCACGACACCATCAGGTAGTCGAGTCGCCTGTTGGGCCACGTCGAGTCGCCGAGATACGGGTTGTCCCGTCGCCAGGTGTGCCCCGTCCCCTCACCCGCCAGCTCCCAGAGGTCGGTGAAGACGAGCCCCGGCACGGCCGGTTGGCTGCGTCCGGTGAGCATGCGCACCTCGTCGGAATCGGGCACCGCGTTCAGATCGCCCGCCAGCAGGACGGGCATCTCGTTGTCCGGATCCCCGCGCAACCGGTCGACGATTCCGCACAACGCCTCGCACTGGGCGAGGCGCGTGGCCGATCCGTCGAAGCGGTGGTCGAGATGGGTGGAGACGACCCACATGTGGCCGTGCGGGGTCTCGATCCGTGCCACCAGGGCGCGGCGCGGACTCGGGGCGCCGCTGGCATCGGGAAGGCGATGCACGTGCCACTCGAGGATCGGCCAGCGGCTGAGGATGGCATTCCCGGTGCTCACGCCGTCGTCGTACCAGGGCCCCTCGGTGCGCGCCACGTACATGTTGAGCTCATCGGCGAGCCACAGCGCCTGGTCGAGTCCGCCCTCCTGGGCCCACACCTCCTGGAGGCACACGATGTCAGGCTTCTCCGAGCCGAGGACCGCGAGAATGGCCGGCTGCCGGTCCCGCCACGGCCCGAACTGCCACCACACGTTCCATGTCATGACGCGGGCCTGCACGAATCCACCCTATGTCCGTGCCTCCGCGGGGCCGTGTCAATCGTCAATGAGGCGACGGAGGGTCGCCACGCGCGCCGCCGGCGAGTGGTGCTCCCGGACCGCGCGCAGACCCGCCTCGACGCGCCCGCGACGGAAGGCGGCGTCACCGCAGAGACGCTCGACCACGCCGCGTACCTCGCCCGGCGAGCA
>JAULXU010000035.1:0-3854 GCA_032118285.1 Ilumatobacteraceae bacterium | reverse complement strand
TGGCTGCAACGAAAACGAACAAAAATACTTCGCATCCGGTATCACCGAAATACAATTCGTCCTCGACCCCGGCATCAACCGCTGCCTCCCAGAAGACACTGTTGGCAAATGCTTCGCGAACGGCCGTGAAGAGATCGGGCGAAAAATCGTTGCAACCAAATTCGTCCAGCAGATCTTCCACATGGGAGTCAAGTTCGGACTGCAGGGGTTCACTGAGAGACGGCAACAACCGGGCGAACAGGGCATCCACGCTGTCGAAGATCGCCTCGAGGTAGTCCGGCTGGGGATCGCCTCCGAAAACGAGGAGGACGTCAGAGGTTCCCGTCATGATCGTCGTGCTCTCGGGGACCGCCGGGTCGTAGGAGATCGTCTCGGCGGACACCGACGAATCGGCAGGAACCAGCATGATCGACTCGGGCGACGGCGGGGTGGGAATCGCCGGCTCTGTACCGGCGCCGTTCACGGGCAACAGGAACTGCGCACGTGATCCACCGACCATGAGTCGATCGAGTTCCAGCGCAATGGAAGCAGGTATTCCAGGAAAAAAGAACCCCTCCACGAAGTTCTCGGCAAAGTTGAGATCGTCGGCCCACGAGCCATCCGCCCACGTGTCAACCGTGAGATCAACCTGGCTCGCATCGGTCACCGACCACAGCGGCACGGTCGGGTCCCAGCCGATTTCCAACCGACAGTGAGCAGTCTGGGAAGTGTTCGTGTCGACGTACTCATACACCGGCACCAGATTCTCCCCGATCTCTATCGACGACGCCAACGGTCCCTCCACGTCGAACGACACCGTTCGTGAATTCTGTTTGGTGAGACCGAAGACGGCGGTGCAGGACTGCAATGTGCCGAGGTCGACATCGGCCGCCGCGGAGGAGACATCGGAGTCGAGGCCCGTGGCCTGAACCGGTGCAGCAGTCACGGCGGGCACGGCGACGGCGGGTGTGATGAGGGCGGCAAGACCCAGGCGGGCAGAAAAACGCTTGTTCATACGCCAAACTGTAGCAACATCTTCTGGTTCGGACCAGGTGCTCTGGAGGGCGTGAAACGCGTCCCGACAAAGGCTCGGCCCTCGACCTTGATTGCGACGGGTACGGGCAGCGTTCGGTTCGGTGCCTCCGCGCCGACTGGCCGCGATCTGGTGGGACGCCATCGCGTGAATCCCCCTCGGCGACGCCCGCCTAAGGTGTCGCCATGACGACCGAGGCGCAGCGCGTCGCCCTCGTGGGTGAAGCCGACAGCTACAGCGGGCCCGACATCGCCCGTACGCTCGCGGCGCGCGGTCACCGGCTCGTGCTCGGGGACGCCGACCCTGATCTCGTGGTCGAACTGGAATCCGCGGGAACCGATGTGGTCAACGTGACCGGCCTCGGACACCTTCTCGACGCCGGCGCATCACAGCGCATGGTTGACGCGGCCCTTTCCGAGTTCGGACGGCTCGATGCGGCCACCACCTCGTCGGGAGTGATCGTGACGGGGCGTTTCCTCGATTCCACCCCGGAGGATTTCCACCGCGCCGTGCGCGGATGCCTCGAGGTTCCGTACCACTTCCTTCGCGCCGTCATTCCCCCGATGGTCGCCCAGGGTTCGGGACAGGTGCTGCTTCAGACCAGCGCCACCGGTGGACGCGCCACACCCGGTGCCCCCCTCTATTCCATGGCGCGCGCCGGGGCCAATCACCTCGTGAAGAACGTGTCCGGCGAAGTGGCCCGGCACGGGGTGCAGGTGAACGCGGTGGGGACGAACTTCATGGATTTCCCCGGCTTCCTCGCCGCGAACGGCGTCACGTCACCGGAGACGAGGGCGCGGGTGGAGGAAAAGGTGCCGATGCGACGCCTCGGCGACCTCGGCGAGTTCGCGACGTTCTGTTGCGCCTTCCTCGACGGAGCCAGCACGTTCGTGACGGGGCAGTTCGTCTCGTACTCGGGCGGCTGGGGCTGATCAGCGGCGCCGCGCGGACCTGGTCGTCGACGCCTTCCGGGCGACAGCCTTCTTCTTCTTCACCGACTTCTTCGACGCCTGCTTCGTGGTACCGGACTTCTTCACCGCAGCGGCGCCACGTGCACGCTGCTTAGACCCCGTACCGAGCGCGACGAGGAAGCCATCGGGGATGACGAGGTCGCCACGCTCGAGATCCGCCACGGAGGCTCTGCCCATCCCGAGCATCGCCGAGTCGATGCCGCCCCGCAGCACGTCGAGCACGTTCTCGACTCCCGCCTGTCCGTGCGCGGCGAGACCCCACAGATAGGCCCGTCCGATCATCACGGCGTCGGCCCCCATGGCGAGCGCCTTCACCACGTCCGAGCCCCGGCGCACTCCCCCGTCGAGCAGCACGTCGACCTGGCCGCCCACCGCGTCGGCGACGGCAGCGAGTGTGCGGATCGGTGCGGGTGTGCCGTCCAGATTGTTTCCTCCGTGGTTCGACACCGACAGTGCGGTCGCCCCGAGGTCGACGACGCGCTTGGCGTCATCCACACGGCACACGCCTTTCACCATGAACGGTCCGTCCCACTGGGCGCGCAGCCATGCCACGTCCTCCCACGTGGGCAGGGGTGTCTGCATCCACTCGTAGTAGGCGCCGAAGAACGTCGGGGCCTTCTGGCCGGGCCGCGCCATGTTCGGCGCGGTGAGATCGGGGATGCGGCCCGTTTTGGCGAACTGCCACAACCAGCGCGGCCGGGCGAGCACCTCGGGGGCGAGTTTCACCGCGGCCTTCAGATCGACCTTCTCCGGGATCCACGGGCTGCCCCAGTCGCGACCGTTCGAGAACGACCAGTCGAGCGTGACGATGATTCCCTTGGCGCCGGCGGCATGGGCCCGCTCCATGCGCTGCACGAGCACGTCCTTGTCGCCGCACCAATAGATCTGGAAGAGCGTCTTGTCGTTGACCGCGGCGACCTCCTCCACCGAGCGCGACGCGAACGACGACAGACCCATGGCGATGCCACGGTTGGCCGCCGCCCGCGCGATGGCCACCTCGCCCTGGGGGTGCACGGCCTGCACGCCGGTCGGCGAGATGAGCACCGGCATCGACAGGTCGAGCCCCATCACCCGCACCGCCATGTCGCGGGTGTTCGGGAGCCCGGCCACGTGGGGGGCGAATCCCAGACGATCGAAGGAGGAGAGGTTGTCCTGCACCGACAGGCCCTTTTCCGAGCCTGCGATCAGCGCGCCATAGACACTGCGGGGCAATCTCTTCTTGGCCCGACGCTGGGCCTCCGCGACGGTCTCGAACCAGGTGCTTTTTGCCATGGAGGCGAAGGCTAGTGCCGGTCCAATGCCCCCTCCCCGACCCGCTCGCGGTCCTCGAGCCAGTATTGAGAATGATTCTCAGTTTGGTTATGCTCGGCGCCATGACCTTCGGCCCCACTCGTCTCCTTCGTCACCTCGGTCTCGTCGGCATCTCCGTGATCCTCGCGTCGGGATGCGTCCGCGGCGGCGGCGAACCCTCCGAGACACTCAGGGTTGCCGTGACGCTCGCACCGCTCGCCGAGATCGTCCGCACCGCCGGTGGCGTCGCGGTGGACGTCATCGAACTCGTCCCTGCCGGCGCCGACGCGCACGACCACGAGCTCACCGCCAAACAAGCCGATGCACTCTCGAGCGCCGATCTCGTGGTCTACCTCGGGGGTTTCCAGCCCGGCATCGAAAAGACCATCGACGCGCTCGATCCGAGCGTGATGCGCCTCGACCTCATGGAGGTGGTCGTGACACTCGAGGGCGGTCACTCCCACGCCGAAGACGACCACTCGGACGAGGAGCACACCGACGACGAGGAACACTCGAAGGACGACACGGGATCCATCGACCCCCACGTCTGGCTCGACCCGGCGAACATGGTGCTCATGGCT
>JAULXU010000034.1:878-3537 GCA_032118285.1 Ilumatobacteraceae bacterium | reverse complement strand
CGAGGAACACTCGAAGGACGACACGGGATCCATCGACCCCCACGTCTGGCTCGACCCGGCGAACATGGTGCTCATGGCCGGTGCCGTCACCGACGCCTTCGACGCCCTCAATCCCGACATCAACGGCGAGAACGCCGAGGCGCTCGCCGCGTGGCTCGACGATCTCGAGGGTCTGGGATCCGACATCGAGTCGCGCCTCGCCTCGTGCGAGCGGCGCCTTCTCGTCACGACCCACGACGCCTTCGGCTATCTGGCGGACCGTGCCGGCCTCGAAACGCTCGCTGTGCGCGACTCCGAGGATTCCGAGCCCACCGCGCGCGAACTCGACGACTTGGTCGCTCGCCTCACCGACACCGGCACCACCACCATTTTCCACGAGCCGCCCGCCCCCGACGACCTCACAGCCGCGGTGTCCGAACGGGTGAAGGCGCGTCTCCTCGTACTCGATCCGCTCGAGTCGATATCGAGGGCCGACATCGACGCCGGCCGGGGATACCTGGCCATCCAGCGCGACAACCTCGGCGCTCTGGTTGAGGGACTCGGGTGTCCGGGGTGATCCTCGAGGCCGCCGGAGTGGCGGTCTCCTACGACGGCGTGCAGGTGCTCGCCCCGAGCAGCTTCGCTCTGGGCGCCGGCGAGATGGTTGCCGTCGTCGGCCCGAACGGTGCGGGAAAGTCCTCCCTGTTCAAGGCACTGGCGGGTTTCGTCGACCACGAGGGCGACGTCATCGTCCACGGCGAGGCATGCCACCACCACGAACGCCAGGCCATCGCCTACATACCCCAGCAGACCGACGTCGACCTGCGCTTCCCCATCTCCGTGGCCGACGTCGTGATGGCCGGGCGACGCCGCTTCCACGGGGCGCGCATGCGCCCCACCGCCGCCGACCGCGCCGCCGTGCGCGACCGACTCGCCCAGGTGGGATTGGCCGGGAACGCCGAGGCCTCGTTGTCCGCGCTCTCGGGCGGCCAGGTGCAGCGAGTGATGATCGCGCGGGCCCTCGCCCAGGAAGCCGACGTGCTGCTCCTCGACGAGGCGCTCTCGGGGGTGGACGCGCGACGCATCGAGGACCTCGTCGACCTCTTCGACGACATCCGTGCCACCGGCAGTGCCGTGGTGGTGTCGAGTCACGACCTCGGGCTCGTGCGCTCGCGCTTTCCCCGGTGCCTCACGGTGAACGGACGCATCGTCGGCGACGGGCCACCGGCGACGGAACTGACGGGTGAGCGTCTCGAGGCGGTGTTCGCATCACGATGAACTGGCTCCTCGATCCCTTCCAGTCCGAGTTCTCCCAGCGCGCCGGTCTCATCTGTCTCATGATCGGCGTCCTCGCCCCCGTCGTGGGCACGTGGGTGTCGTTGCGTCGTCTCGCCTACATGGGTGACGCCATGTCGCACTCCGTGCTCGGCGGCGTGGCTCTCGGATTCGCCTGGCTCGGAACCTCTGCGGTGCTGCCCGGTGCGCTCGTCGCCGGTGTGGCCATGGCGCTCCTCATCCACTGGCTCTCCCAGAACCGCCGCGTGGCGACCGACTCCGTCATCGCCGTCGTGGTCACGGGTTTGTTCGCCCTCGGGGTGCTCCTCATCAACCGCATCGACTCCCCCGTCTCGCTCTCGCATTTCCTCTTCGGCCAGCTCCTCTCGGTGGGGGCCTCCGACCTCTGGATCACCCTCGTGCTCACCGTGGTCTGCCTCGTCGTTGCCTGGTGGGCACACGGTGACCTCGTGTGGTCGACCTTCGACCGCGACCACGCCGTTCAGGTCGGCATTCCGGTGCGTCGGCTGGATGCGGCGGTGCTCATCGTGCTCGCACTCTGCGTCGTCGTGTGCCTGTCTGCGGTGGGCACGATCCTCACGGTGTCCCTCCTGATCACGCCCGCCGCCACGTCCCGGCTGTTCCACGACCGCATCGGACCGCTCATGGTGACCGGCGTGGGAATCGGTCTGGTGGAGGTGCTCGGTGGATTCGTCGTGGCGTATCACGCCGACCTGCCGCCCGGCCCCACCATCGCCCTCGGGGCGACCCTCGTGTTCGTGGCCTGTTACGCCGCCCGCCTCGGGCGCTCCGAGCGCACGTGGGTGCGCCACGTCCACAGCCACGACGGCCACGCACACTGACCGCCCGCAGCCCGAGGACATTCCGGGGCAACCACCGGGGCCGCGACGGGGTACGGTCGGGGCATGGCAGGAAACACCTCATCGCGTCGGATCGTCGTCGGAGTGGACGGGTCGAAAAACTCGCTCCAGGCCATCGAATGGAGCCTGGAGAACGCGCGTGAGGGGGACACTGTGGTGCTCGTCTCGGCGTGGAGCCCCGTCGTGGTGCCCGCCGACATGGCCATGTCCTACACCTTCGACGACACGGGCGCCCGTGCCCTCCTCGACGGCGAGGTGAAGAGAGTGACCCCGTTGGCCGAGGCCCGCGGCCTCAAGGTGGAGGGCGTCTTTGACACCGTCGACCCCCGCACCGCACTTCTGTCGGCGAAATCGGACATGATCGTCGTGGGTTCACGTGGCCACGGTGGAATCGCCGGTCTGGTGCTCGGCTCGGTTGCCGACTACGTCTCGCGGCACTCGAAGGTGCCCGTCGTCATCGTCCCCCCCGCCTGAGATCGGCCGGGCCCGTCGCGGCGCCCGGCGAACGACACCCCTGAACGAAA
>JAULXU010000034.1:0-868 GCA_032118285.1 Ilumatobacteraceae bacterium | reverse complement strand
CGCGTATGTTCCTCAAAAGGTTTGTCCTTATAAAACTGGAAACAAACAAAACAAAAAAAACAAATAAACACTCGCGCACTCACTGGAAACATGGAAACAAGGCCAGCGGCGAAAACCCACAGGGCCGTTTTCACGAGCCGCTCTGCCGCCCAATCGCGGAACAGAAACGCGATCATGCCGACCACCGCATCCTTGACGGGAATCATCCCGTAGATGATGGCGCCGTTTGCGACATGCGTCATCCATTCGTCCTCGAACGAGACGCCCCAACCTTCGATGGGATTGGTCTTTGTCAACCACACCATGCCGATGGCGATGATGAGCCCCAAATGCGCCCCGATGACGGGCAGCCCGCGGATCGTGTCGTGGACCTTGATGAGCCCCAGCACCGACTCGATGACCGCAATGACGGCCACGAGCAGGAGCGAGAGCAACAGCAGTGCTCCGAGTGTGTACATGTCAGGTTTCCCCCCTTCGGCGGGCCGGCGGCCCGCCGAAGGGCAATATAAAACCCTGTCGGCCCCGGGTGGGGGATATCGGCGGATCGCCGATTCACCTTTTCCCGGAGGTTTCCGACGCTTTTCCTAGGAGCGGAGCCCGGCCCGGAAGAGCGCCTGCAGCACGGACCGGTGATCGTCCTCCGAGAGCGCATCCTCGCCGTCGTGGAGATCGTCGAGGACCCGACTGAAGGCAACCGCCTGCATGAGGAAGGCGAACTGACGGGGCGTCATCGAGCCGGTTGCACCGAGTCGTCGGCACACGTTCTCGGCGAACTGCTCGGCACGACGGTCGATGGCCAACTGCCCCGTGCGCAGCCGCTCGCGCAGCGCCGGAATCTCCGACGCCGCCGACAGCGCGCGCAGGCGCA
>JAULXU010000033.1:0-1846 GCA_032118285.1 Ilumatobacteraceae bacterium | reverse complement strand
CCCCGGGGTGACGACACGAAGTCGATGAAGGCTCGCGCCACCGTCGCATTCTTCGCGTCCTTCAGCACCGCGATCGGGTAGCGGGCGATCACGTTGACGTCTGCGGGGATGTCGATCCACCCTGCGGAATCCCCCGTGGCGAGCGCGTCCGTCAGGTAGACGATGCCCGCGTCGGCCTCGCCGAGGACCACCTTGGTCACCACCGCCCGAACGTTGTCCTCGAAGGAACTCAATCGCGCCTCGACCCCGGTGTTGTCGAGGACGGAACGTGCGTACCTGCCACAGGGCACCTCAACGGCGCACGCGACGACGACGAGACCCGGTCGGGCGAGGTCGGCCACGCCGGTGATGCCTCGGGGATTGCCCTTCTCCACGATGATCACCGCGGAGTTCGCGGCGAAGAAGGTTGGCCCGCCGTCGATGCGCCCGTCGGTGACGAGTCGGGCCATGTTCTCCGTGTCCGCCGAGGCGAACACGTCGACCGGTGCACCCTGGATGATCTGGGCGGCAAGGGCCGACGAACCGGCGAAGTTGAGGACGATGTCGGTGCGGGGATTCCCGGTCTCGAAGTCCTCCGCGAGCTCGGCGAAGGCACCGGCGAGCGAGGAGGCCGCGAACACGGTGATCGTTCCCGTCGGGTCCTCACCGTCGGATTCCGCCGTGGGCGTTCCTCCACCGCATGATGCGACGAGTGCGGCTGCGGCGAGCAGGGCGACTGCGAAACGGACGGGGGGCACCGCTGGAGAATACCCAGCATCGGACGCACCGACCGGGGTGTCGAGGCTCGCGTCTCAGCCGAGTGCGAACTGCAAGAGGCGGTCGAGTCCCCCGGCGAGCTCCCGTGAGAACGTCCCGGTGAGGTGGTGAGAGTCCCGGTACTTGATGGCACCCCCGGGGCTGACGGCGGTGCAGGGATCGCGCGGACACACGAGGTTCCACGGATCGACGACGATTGGATCGTCGCGCAGCGCGATCGATGCCTCGGCCGCCACCATCCAATCGTCGGGACGAACGGGAGGCAGCGGCCGCGAACAGGGCAGCGGATCGGTCCGGGTGAGGGCGAGACACTCGACCATGGACGGCTCCTTGAACGACGGTGTGTCCCTCATGACGACGATCCGTTCGGTCCGGGTCCGCAGCGAGGAGAGCGTGGAGGCCACGCCGCGCGCCCATTCGGCGTGCCTGCCCGATTCGTCGGTGATCCGGTCTCCGTTCGCATCCAACAGGAGAAGGTTGTACCTGGAGGAACGACCGATGATGACGAGGTCCACGGGACCGATCCGGTCCATTGCGTCGAGGATCGACCGATACCATCGGCGACATCCCGTGTTGGGCCCCTTGGTCTCGGAGCTGTACTGGGTGACGTCGAAGGGTGCGCAGGCCGCTTTCGTCCAGCTGTAGAGGCGCCACCCGCGTTCTTCCGCGATCGACGCCAGCGCGGGGGAGAAGTGGCGCGCATGGCTGTCGCCGATGTGCACCACCGTGAAATCTCCGTCGGGATCGCCGAGAACACAGTCGGTGTCGGCCCTCGAGTCGAAGCAGATGCGGGGAATGTCGCTCTCCGTGTCGCGGGCGGCATCCTCCGGTGTCTGGAGAAGCGTGACCGGGTCGCCCCCGGGGGTCGGCACGATGACGGGAAGCCCCGGGGTCCGGGCGAGGAGCACGGTTCCCGTCATCAGCGACACGGTGAGGAATCCACCGAAGGCGATGCTCACGAGTGGACGGGGACCGAGCCACGACGATCGTCGCACCGGATTCTCGATCATCCGATGGCTCATCGCCGCGAGGAGCACCGACAGAACCACTGCTCCGAGGACCTGGTGAGCGCGCGATCCGGGGAGATCCC
>JAULXU010000032.1:0-29200 GCA_032118285.1 Ilumatobacteraceae bacterium | reverse complement strand
GATTCCCGAGGCTACGGGGTCGCGTCAGCCGAACACGACGGTGCGATTGCCGAACACGAGGATGCGCCGCTCGACGTGGGCTCGCGCCGCTCGGGCGAGCACGACCGTCTCCAGATCGCGGCCCCGACGGGTGAGTTCGACGACGTCGTCGCGGTGGGTCACGTGGGCGACGTCCTGGGTGATGATCGGACCCTCGTCGAGGTCGGCTGTCACATAGTGGGCCGTGGCGCCGATGACCTTGACCCCCCTGTCGTGGGCCTGGCGGTAGGGGTTGGCCCCCACGAACGCGGGGAGGAACGAGTGGTGGATGTTGATCATCCGCCCGAACCAGCGGTCGGCGAGGTCACCGGGCAGCACGAGCATGTAACGCGCCAGCACGACGAGTTCGACATCGAGTTCCCCGAGCAGATTCCCCAGCGCCCTCTCCTGCTCGCCGCGGGCGTGGCCGCCCTCCCCCACGGGCACGTGGTGGAAGGGCACGGAGAACGCGGCTGCGAGCGGCCGGGCATCGTCGTGGTTCGACACGACGGCGCGCACGTCGAGGCCGAGGTCGCCGTATCCGGTGCGGGAGAGAAGGTCGGCCGCGCAGTGCAATTGTCGAGAGCACAGAATCGCGGTGCGCGGCCGATGCGGGAGCGCGTCGAGGGAGAACTCCATCGACCAGTGGGCCGCCAGCGCGGCGAAACCCGCCCGTAGTGCGGCGAGATCAGCCGTGCCGGGATGGGTGAATTCGACGCGCTGGAAGAACATCGCATCGGAGGAATCCGTGTGCTGCTCGGCATGGACGATGTTGCCGCCCACGGAACCGACCCAACCGGCCACGGCCGCCACGATGCCCGGGCGGTCGGGACACGAGATGAGGAGCACGGCGACGGGATTCACGATGGTGGAGACGATGGGAATCGAACCCACGACCTCCTGCTTGCAAAGCAGGCGCTCTACCAATTGAGCTACGTCCCCGGGTGACGGCGGTTCACCGCTGCCGGCGGAACCCCGAGGCTATCGGCGGCCCCGCGGACGAACCCCCCGCGACCCGTCACGGGCCCAGGGGTACTGTGACCCGTATGGCAGGCGACCTCATCTACGCATTCCGCATCATGCGCCTGCCCCTGCTCGACGCCGGGGGTGCCGCCATAGGCCGCATCGATGACATCGTGGTGGTGCCGGGCCGGGGAGGCAGTGCGCCGCGGGTCTCGGGCTTCGTAGCCACGAGCCAGCGCCGACGCATATTCGTCAACGCCAACCGCATCTCTGCCATCGGGGGCGAGGGGGTGCGCCTGCGGAGCTGGGACGTGGACCTCAACCCTTTCACGTCCCGCGAGGGCGAGCAGTTGCTCGGGCGCGATGTCATCGACCGGCGCGTGGGTGACGAGGCGGTCAGCGACATCGCCCTGCGCGGATCCACCGGCGACCGGGCCGGAGGCTGGGAGGTCGCCAAAGTGCGGCTCGTCAGGCGCGGGCTCTTCGGTCGGCGGGCCACCCACCGCCTCGTCGACTGGAACGAACTGTCCGGACTCTTCGCCGCCCGCACCGAGATGGCCGCCGAGGCGGCCCGGCTGCGCGACATGCACCCGAGCGACGTCGCGGCGGTCGTGCGCGCCCTGCCCTCCGCGCAGCGTCAGCAGCTGGCCACCGAAATGGACGACGACCGGCTGGCCGACCTGCTCGAGGAACTCCCCGAGAGCGAGCAGCTCGCACTCATCTCGGCACTCGACCTCGCCCGGCTCATCGCCGTGCTCGAGGAGATGGAGTTCGACGATCTCGCCGACCTTCTCGCCGAGATGCCGGTACAGCAGCGCACCCGGGTTCTGGAGGCCATGGATGACGAGGACGCCGACGTCGTGCGCCAATTGCTCTCCTATGACAGCGGGTCCGCGGGCTCGTTGATGACCCCGGAGATCATCGTCATGGGGCCCCAGGCCACGGTCGCCGAGGCGCTCGCCCAGGTGCGCGACCCCGAATGGCTCGTGTCGATCGCCGCGCAGGTCTTCATCGTGCACCCGCCGTACAAGGCGCCGACGGGCGCCTATCTCGGCGTCGTGCACCTGCAGCGATTGTTGCGCGAGCCACCGAGCACGGAACTGGGACGGTGCCTCGTCGTCGAGCCGACGGTCACCCCCGAGGTGAGCGACCGCGAGGTCGCCGAGTTCCTGGCGTCCTACAACCTCCTCGCCGTGGGCGTGTGCGACGAAGCGGGCCGTCTGCTCGGCGCCATCACCGTCGACGACGTGCTCGACCGCATGCTTCCCGCCGACTGGCGTCAAAGGCGCCGTCAAGGGGCGCGCCCATGAAACGCCGGGACCTCTCCACTCCCCGTCAGCGCCGGAGAGTGGGCATCCACTACGACCCCGACCAGTTCGGCGCGTTCAGCGAGGGCATCGCCCGGTTCCTCGGCACCGGTCGCTACCTCGTCATCCAGTCGTTCATCGTGGCCGGATGGATCGGCCTCAACTTCCTCGACGTGACGAGTTTCGACGATTACCCGTTCATCTTCCTCACGCTGGTCCTGTCGCTGCAGGCCTCCTACGCGGCGCCACTCATCCTGCTGGCCCAGAACCGCCAGGAGGACCGTGACCGCGAACAGTACGACCGCGACCGCGAGATGGCGACACGCACCCAGGCCGAGACCGAGTACCTGGCGCGGGAGCTCGCCGGTGTGCGTCTCGCACTGGCCGACATCGTGACGATGGAGGACCTGCGCGAGCAGTTCGGCCGTCTCAACGAGGCACTGGAGAAGCTGGGCGAATCCCTCGGTTCACGACCGCCAGGTCCACCGCCCGGAGCGTGATCTCGGCGAACTCGCGCGGTTGCTGAAGCGGCGCGAGGTGATCGGCCTCCAGCTCGAGAGTCCCGGCACGCGTCGAGTCGGCGAGCGCCCGCTGCTTGCGCGGCCTCACGAGACGGTCCCGGGTGGTCACCACCACGACCGTCGGAACGTCGATGGCCTTGCCGATTCCCCTCCCGTCGAAGCGGGAGATGGCCCGTCCCGCCTCGGCCACCATCCATGGATCGTTGCGACGGATCTCGCCGACGAGCCACGGCAGATACCGACTCATTTCGTGGCCCCTCGGCACGAATCGCTCGAGCAGGATGCGCAACGTACGGGGAGTGGTGGCAACCCTGGCGAAGGGCGAGGCGACGCGACCCAGCAGCCAGCGCGCACGCTCCCGGATTCTCGCTCTCCATTCCATGGCCGTGGCCTGGAAGATCATCGCCTCCACGAGGTCGCCGTGGCGCTGCCACAGCAACATGCTCACCGGGCCACCCATCGAGTACCCGACCGTGACGACGGATTCCAGGCCGAGGGCCCGCACGACTTCTGCGGCATCGTCGGCGCAGTCCTCCAGGCTGAACGAGGTCGAGGGACGCAGGCCCCGACCGTGTCCGCGATGATCGATGGCGACCACCGAATAGTGCTCGGCGAGGGCGGGATAGGCGGGAAAGAACTGGGTGTCGGCCGATGCAGTCCAGCCGTGCAGGAGGAGAACGGTCGGACGCGACGCATCGGCATGCCGGTGGTGGCGAACGAACATCTCCCCGCGACCGGGGAGATCCACGATGCGCCCCGGAAGGAGCAGAGGAACGTCGACGCGCCCGGGATTCATCGGCACGCCGCGCACCTCCCGAGCAGGTCGAGACGGTGGCCCTCCACGGAGAAACCGGCGCCCCCGGCGAGACGGGTGAGCACCCGTTCGAGGTCCTGCTCCAGTGCGTCGGGGATGCGCACGTCCGCGACCGCCCCACAGGAGGTGCAGACCAGATGGTGGTGGTGTCCCGTGAGGTGCTCCCCGAGTTCGTAGCGGACCCGATCATCCACGCCGGCAACACGGACCACGACCCCGGCCTCTTCCAGCACCGTGAGATTGCGGTACACCGAGGACTGGGCGAGATCGTCGGTGGCCTCCAGGATCTCGGGTATCGACAACGGACCGTCAGCGTCCGCGAGCACCGCCACCAGGGCGCGACGCGTGGCGGTGAAGCGCTGACTGGATCCGGCCAGCTGCGTGCCGACGTCGTCGACGATGTCTGCACCGTCGTTGCCGCGGGGATGGACGTGGGCTCCGCTCATGTGCCGACGAACTCGTGGAGGACGGTGCCCGTGGCGAGGATGCGCGACATCACCTCGGACGAGGGAAAGGCGTCCTCGCCGCACGCGAGCACACCGGGTGACGGCGGGGAGTCGAGCATGACCAGGGCGGTCTGGGCCGCCAGTGTCCCGGCGATGGTCGCGGCGCGCTCGACGACACCGAGCACCTCGATCGAACGAGCTCCGTCCCTCGTGCCTCGAACCTCCACCCTCAGCGCGCCGAGACCCCCCTCGGGGTGCGGCGGCGACATCATGGGCAGGCGCGCAGTGAGACGGTCACGCCTCGTGGCCGACACGCGGGCGGTGATGCGCCGCAGTTCGGGGAACGCACGTTGCACGAGGACGGGATCGGGCGAGGCGTGTCGGTAGCAGTCGCGAGGACCGATCGGGTCGGGAAACCAGCACAATTCCCGCCCGCTGCCCGCGGGGCGCTGCAACCACGAGCCGTCGTGCCACCCCACCGACATCCCACCGAGAGCGCGGTGGTGTTGACGTGCGCACGATGGGCCACCCGTTCCGTGCGCGGCCACGTGCACCTCGTCGATGTCGTCGAATCGATCGCGCGCCCAACGCACGAGCAGGGCCGTCATGCCGGGAGAGGCCGCCGCGCCGACAACGAGGGTCGTGCCGCGGTCGATGAACAAGCGATCCCGATCCATGAGTGCCATCACGTCCTCGAGATCGTCGCCCACCGACACGATCACCCGACCCTCCCGCGCGAGAGCGTCGACGAGAGCGGCATGGGGACTCGGTCCGGCCAGAACGACGACGGGGCAATCGTCGAGCAGACCGAGCGATTCGGCACGGGCCGTGCGGGTGGCAACACCGGCGGCGGCCGCGTGCATGATGACGCGGGAGGCGACCAGCCCCGACCCCATGACACCGATGGTGCGCTGTCGTTCGGTCATCTCAGCGTCCGGGGGTGACCTCGCGCCAGCCCCCCTGCCCCACGACGGGGTTCTCCTTGCCGCGGGCCCGCAGAACGGCGGCAACGAGGCCGGCGATCGACACCGCGAGAACGACTTGACGAATGAATTTCACAGTGGTGGGGCTAACAAGAATCGAACTTGTGACCTCATCCTTATCAGGGATGCGCTCTAACCGACTGAGCTATAGCCCCTCGCGGGACTTAGGACTCTATCCCTGGCCCGGGCGGGCCTCAACCGGGCGTGCGACCACTTCCTCCTCGAGGACCGTGACCCGGATTCCCCCCACGAGTTCTGCGATGAGGTTGAACACCAGCGCCCCCACCACCCACAGTGCCGTCGCCAGGGCGATGCCGAACACCCCCAGAACCAGGTAGCCCCGCAGGACGGCGGCCCCGTCGAAGGTGAAGGTGCTCCAGCCGAACGACTCCATGAACTGTTCGATGTTGTCGATCGTCCCCGTCGCGCTTCCGACGCTCCACAGCAGCACGCCGCTGACGAGCAGCATCACGTACATCGCCGCATGGAACACGATGCCCACCTTGAACACGGTCCACATGTCGATGTCGCGCACGACCCTGGTCACTCGACGCACGCGTCGCGGCGGAGGTGCGGTGCGCGGGACGTCGGTCATGGGAGAAGCGTAGGTCCCGACGGCGCGACGAGACGGACATGGGCGGGCTCAGGGACGGAGCGCAGCCGACGCCATCACCGACCCGCATGAATCATCGAGGCGTACCGTGACGGCGACATTCGATCTCGCGACGACCGAATACGCGCAACCCCGCGCGGCTGCCAGTGCGTCCGCTGCCGCCTCGTCACCCGCCACCGTGGCGAGGGCAACACCGTCGGCGACGAACCGGAACCCGGCCGCCATCCGCGACGTCTGCGTCACCGAGACGATGCCCGCACACGACACGACCGCGAGCGCGAGGACCACGGCCGTGATCACCGGCACGCTGCCCCGGCGCGCGTCAACCGTCGGTGGAGAGGATCGGCGCGACCGACGCAATGACGGCGCCCCTGCCCAGGTTCATCAGCCTCACGCCAGACGCGTTGCGCCCCTGCTCGGAGACCTCCTTGACCTTGGTGCGCATGGTCACCCCGTCGGATGCCACAACCACGATCTCGTCCTCCAGGCCCACGACGAAGGCGGCGACGAGGTGCCCCTTCTTGCCGGTGATCTTGGCGCCGATGACGCCCTGGGTTCCCCGTCCCTTGCGGGGGAACTGGGACATCTTGGTGCGCTTCGCGTACCCGGCATCGGTGACGAGCAGGAGCGAGTCCGCCGCGCGGCCGGCATCGGCCGACACCACGACATCGCCCGCCTTGAGTTTCATCCCCTTCACGCCGGCGGCCGTGCGTCCCATGGGGCGCACCGCCGATTCGGGGAAGCGCAGCACCTGGCCGGAGTAGGAGGCCATGAAGATGTCGCTCTCACCCGTCGTCTCGAACACGCGCACCAGTTCGTCGTCTCCCTTGAGATTGAGAGCGATGAGCCCGTCGCGTCGGCTCGAGTGGTACGCGTCAAAGGCGGTCTTCTTCACGTGGCCGGACTTGGTCACGAAGAAGAGGAACCGCTCCCCCGGGAAGTCCCGTGTGTCGATGATCGCCTGGATGGTTTCCCCGGCATGCAAGGGAAGCACATTGACGATGGAGACGCCCTTGGCGGTGCGCTCACGCTCCGGAATGTCGGCCGCGCGGACCCGGTACACGCGGCCCCGGTTCGAGAAGAAGAGAAGGTGGGCGTGGGCCGTCGTGAAGAGCACCCGCTCGACGATGTCGTCCTCCTTCAGGGTGGCACCCTTCACTCCTCGGCCACCCCTCGCCTGGGCGCGAAAACTGCTCGCGGGCACGGTCTTGATGTACTGGGCCTGCGTCATCACGACGACGAGTTCCTTGTCGTCGACGAGGTCCTCGAGCGAGAGAGCGCCCTCCTCCGCGGTGATGCGGCACACGCGGTCCGTCGCGAAGTCCTTGCGCACCTGGAGCAGTTCGTCCTTGATCACCCCGCGCAGCTTCTTGTCGGAGGCGAGGATCGACTCGTACTCCTTGATGCGGACCTGCACGTCGGCGAGCTCGGTCTCGATGTCGATGCGCGACAGCCTGGTCAGCTGACGCAGCTGCATGTCGAGGATGTCGATCGCCTGGCGCTCGGAGAACTGGTAGGGCTTCTTCATCAGCGCGCCCTTGGCGGCCGCGGCATCCTCGCTGCCGCGGATGAGGGCGATGATCTTGTCGATGACGTTGAGGGCCTTGAGGCGTCCCTCGAGAATGTGACCGCGGTCCTTGGCCTTGTCGAGGCGGTGCTGGGTGCGGCGCGTGACGACCTCGATCTGGTGCGCCACGTAGCCGGCGAGCGCATCGACGAGGTTGACCGTGCGCGGCACACCATCCACCAGCGCGACCATGTTCACGGGGAAGCTCGACTGCAACGAAGTGAGCTTGAAGAGGTTGTTGAGCACCACCTTGGCGTTGGCATCGCGCTTGAGCTCGATGATGAGGCTCGTGCGGCCGCCGGAAGAGTTGTCGTTCACGTCGGCGATGCCCTCGAGGTCTCCCGAGTCCACGAGCTCCTGGATGCGCCCGGCGATGGCCGAACAACTGGCCTGGTAGGGCAGCTGGGACACGCGGATCTCCATGCGTCCCTTGCGTCCCTCCTCGATGGTCACCGAGGCGCGCATCTTGATGCTGCCGCGACCGGTGCGATACGCGTCCATGATTCCCTGGCGACCGAGGATCAGGCCGCCCGTGGGAAAGTCGGGGCCCTGCACGAACTTCATGAGATCGTCGGCCTTGGCTTTCGGATGGTCGATCAGGTGGATGGTGGCGTCGATGACCTCGCCCAGATTGTGCGGCGGGATGCTCGTGGCCATGCCGACCGCGATGCCCTGGCTCCCGTTGACGAGAAGGTTGGGGAAGCGCGCCGGCAGGACCCTGGGCTCCTCGGACGTGCCGTCGTAGTTGGGGACCATGTCGACGGTGTTCTCGTCGATGCCGTCCAGCAACCTCATGGCCAACTGATGGAGGCGTGATTCGGTGTATCGGCTGGCGGCGGGCCCGAAGTCGGGCGACCCGTAGTTGCCGTGGAAATCGATGAGGGGATGGCGCAACGAAAAGGGCTGGGCCATGCGCACCAGTGCGTCGTAGATCGCACCGTCGCCGTGGGGGTGGTAGCGGGCCATGGTGTCCCCTGTGACGCGGGCGCACTTGACGAAGGGCCGGTCCGGCCGGAACCCCTGCTGGTCCATGTCCCAGATGATGCGACGGTGCACCGGCTTGAGCCCGTCGCGGACATCGGGCAGCGCGCGCGACATGATGACCGACATCGCGTAGTCGAGGAACGAGCGCTCCATTTCGTCCTGCAACGGGACGGGCTGGATGGGTTCGTTCCGGGGTGTGTTCACGTCGCTCATTCCGTACCTGCCCGTCTCAGAAGTCGAGGTTGCGCACGTCGCGCGCGTTGGTGGTGATGAACTTCTTGCGACTCTCCACGTCGTCGCCCATGAGCACGCTCATGACCTCGTCGGCGAGCGCGGCCTCCTCCACGGTGACCTGCAGCAGGGTGCGCGAAGAGGCGTCCATGGTGGTGCCCTTCAGTTCCTCCCAGTCCATCTCGCCCAGTCCCTTGAGTCGCTGGAACTCCTTCTTGTGCCCCGGCTTCTCGGCGAGGAAGGCGGCCTTCGCCGCGTCGTCCTTGAGGTACACCTTCTCCCTGCCGACCTCGGTGGAGTACAGCGGCGGTTGGGCGATGTAGATGTACCCGGCCTCCACCATGGGGCGCATCTGCCGGTAGAAGAACGTGAGCAGCAGGGTCCGGATGTGGCTGCCGTCGACGTCGGCGTCCGCCAGGGTGATGATCTTGTGGTACCGGGCCTTGGTCACGTCGAACTCCTCGCCCACTCCCCCGCCGATCGCGGTGATGAGCGCCTGGATCTCGTTGTTCTTGAGCATCTTGTCGAGGCGGGCGCGCTCGACGTTGAGGATCTTTCCGCGAATCGGGAGGATGGCCTGGGTGCGGGGATCTCGCGCATCGACCGCGGTTCCCCCCGCCGAGTCGCCCTCGACGATGAAGAGCTCGCTCTCTGCCGGCGCCCCGCTGGAGCAATCCTTCAGCTTGTCGGGCATGCCCGCGCCGGAGAGCGCCGTCTTGCGCCGCACGGCGTTGCGGGCGTTCTTGGCCGCGAGCCGCGCCTGCGCCGCAGCGAGTCCCTTCTTCACCACCTTGTTGGCCTCGGTGGGGTTCTCCTCGAACCACTCCGCGAGTGCCCGGTTGGTGGCCTTCTGCACGAACGACCGCATGGGGACGTTGCCCAGCTTGGCCTTCGTCTGCCCCTCGAACTGTGGCTCGCGGAGCTTGACGGCGATGATCGCCGTGATGCCCTCGCGGATGTCCTCCCCGAGCAGGTTGTCATCCTTCTCCTTCAGGAGGTTCTTGTCGCGCGCATACTTGTTGATGACCGAGGTCAGGGCGGTCTTGAAGCCCTCGACGTGCATGCCGCCCTCTGTGGTGGAGATGCCGTTGGCGTACCCGTGGAGTCCCTCGTAGTAGCCGGTGGTCCACTGGATGGCCACGTCGGCCTGCATGCCCTCGTCGGGATCCTCCTCCTCGAACGATGCCACCTTGGAAAAAAGCGGCTCCTTCGTGGAATTGAGGTGCTTCACGAAGTCGACGACGCCGCCCTTGTACTGGAAGGTGACGGTCTGTTCCTTGCCGGGTCGCTCGTCGGAGAACACCACCTCGATGCCCTTGTTGAGAAAGGCCATCGTCTGCAGGCGTTCCATGACGGTGCGTGCGACGAACTCGGTTCCCTCCGAGGCGAAGATCGTCTCGTCCGGCCAGAAGGTGACCGTGGTGCCGGTCTTGCGGGCGCGACCCGGGGTTGTCCCCGTCTTGGCCAGTTTGCCCACGGGCTTGCCGCCGTCGCGGAACTCCATGCTCCACCGGTCGCCGCCACGGTCGATCTCGAGGAGGAGGCGGGACGAAAGGGCGTTGACCACGCTCACTCCCACGCCGTGCAGTCCGCCGGACACCTTGTAGCCGCCGCCACCGAACTTGCCGCCGGCGTGCAGAACGGTGAGCACCACCTCGGCGGCACTCTTGCCCTTGTGCGGTCCCGAGGGATAGGGATCGACCGGGATGCCACGGCCGTTGTCCTCGACCCGACACCCGCCATCGACCTGCACTGTGACCGTCACGCGGGTGCAGAATCCGGCCATGGCCTCGTCGATCGAGTTGTCCACGACCTCCCAGATGAGGTGGTGCAGACCGGCGAGTCCCGTCGAGCCGATGTACATGCCCGGTCGCTTCCGGACAGGATCGAGACCCTCGAGAACCTGGATGTCCTTGGCGCCGTAGTCCCCGGTCGGCTTGCTGCTCGTCGATTCGCCCGTGGAACGGGGGGCGGGAGTCTTCTTCGGCGCGGCGGGCTTCGTCGCCGGAGGGGTCTTCGTGGCGGTTGCGGGGCGGGAGGGCGCGACCTTGCGCGCAGGAGCCTTCTTCACGACCGCCTTTTTGGCCGGCGTTTTCTTCGCTGGGGCCTTCTTCGCTGCTGCCATGACCTCGACATCCTACCAATAGGGCGTTGACGTCACCGGGGACGCCGAACGCGCACCTCGAACGCTTCCACTTCGTCTCCCAGTGCCTGGCGCAATGTGGCGAGGAGGGCGGATTCGAGGAAGCGCAACTGGGTCGCCCATGCGGGATCGGTGACCTCGACGATGAGACGCTTCTTCTCGAGACGCACCGGGGTCGCGTTGTCGGCGACGACGTCCCCGACCACGTCGCGCCACCGGGTGAACACCGACGTGGTGGAACTGTCCGCGACGCGCAGACCCCGCAGGGCACGTCCGAGGGCGTCGGACAGGGGGCGCAGCGGTCGTTCGCCGCGGGGACGGCCGCCGTTCATCGGACGACCTCCTCCTCGACGGCGCCGGCCTCGATGCGCAGCACGCGGTCGCACCGTGCCGAGTCGGGCAATGGACTCGCCGCGGTGATGAGCACCTGGCACGGCGGCATGTTGGCCAACAGTGCGGCGCAGCGCGACGGATCGAGCTCGGACAGCACGTCGTCGAGCACGAGAATCGGTGGCTCGCCGGCGGCATCGGCGACGAGTTCGTGGATACCGAGACGCAGCGCAAGTGCGAGGGTGCGCGTCTCGCCCTGCGAGGCGTGCGACCGCGCAGGCATGTCGTTGATGCGCAACGCCACGTCGTCGCGATGAGGTCCCGTCGTCGTCACCCCGCGGCGCACGTCCTCGTCCCGGGCACCGACCAGAGCCGAGGCCAGTCCCGCGGCCCGCCACGACGACGAATACTCCATGTCGACGGGCGTGTCCGCCCCGGCCAGGCGCCGGTAGGCGTCGCGCACGCGGGGGACGAGTTCCTCCACGAGCCCGGCGCGGGCATCACCGAGCGCCTCCCCCACCTCGGCGAACTTCTCGTCCCACACGTCGAGGGTG
The DNA here is from genome assembly GCA_032118285.1 of Ilumatobacteraceae bacterium. Taxonomy (GTDB): domain Bacteria; phylum Actinomycetota; class Acidimicrobiia; order Acidimicrobiales; family Ilumatobacteraceae; genus UBA2093. Next base: position 17,726 of record JAULXU010000032.1, on the reverse strand, counting down.
GCGGCCCCATCCCGGTCGAGGCGACCGTGCGATTGCTTGAGAAGGGCGTTGCGTTGACGCAGCACCCGATCGATCTCGGTCACGAGCGCGTCATTGCGGGGGGACACGGCCACGAGCGCGTCGTCCAGCATGTCGCGCCTGGCCGCGGGGCCCTCGTAGACGAGCTGCATATCGGTGGGCGCGAACACGGTGGCTCGCACCACCCCGAGCAGATCCCGGGTGCGCGGGAGTCTCTGGCGATTGACGAGGACCTTGTTGGGTCCCGTGCGATTGATCTCGCACTCGACGAGGATCTCCCGGCCGTCGGAATGAACCACCGTGGCGCGCACATAGGCCGTTGCCGCGCCGTCGCGGACCAGGGCGTCATGAGACACCCCACGGAAACTGCGCAACGTAGCGAGGAAGCCGACCGCCTCCACGAGGCTCGTCTTGCCCTGCCCGTTGCGACCGAGGACCGCGGTGACCCCCGGCGACAGGTCGATGACGCTCCGCCGGTGGTTGCGGAAATCGACGAGTTCGATGCGCCGGATCACGTGTCCGTCCTCCCGGGCGGCGTCACACGCGCTGGGGCATGAGGAGATAGAGGTAAGTGTCGTCCCCGACGGGCCGGATGATGGCGGGACGCGAGGGTGACACGGTGGAGATGGTGACCTCCTCGGCACCGCACTTCTCCGCTCCCACCGACAGGTACTCGGGGTTGAACGCGACCGTGATGTCCTCGCCCTCGTAGCGACAGTCAAGGTCCTCCGTGCTCGCCGAACCGTCGGTGAGTTGCACACTGAGGGTCATCCCGGACGACGACATCTGCACGCGGACCGGTGCCATGTCGGACGACAGCACCCGGGTGCGCCTCAGAGCGGCGAGCAGATCGTCGCGTCCGACCACGGCGACGTTGGGCTTGTCCTTGGGGATGATGTTCTCGTACGGCGGGAAATTGGTGTTGACCAACCGGGTGGTGAGGGTCATCGAGGGAGATTGGAACGACGCGTCGATGTCGCTGAATCGCACGTTCACCGTGTCGCTCATGTCGAGGAGACGCTGCAGCTCGGCGAGCGCGCGCGCCGGGATGAGGAACGAGTCGCCCGGCTTGCCGGAGAATCCCGTGATGTCGCGCATGGCCATGCGATAGCCGTCGGTGGCGACGAGTCGCAGTCCCTGGTCGGTGGAGGCCACGAGGACCGCCGTCAGGTTCGGCCGTTGCTGGTCCGTCGATGCGGCACCGACGACCTGGTCGAGTGCGGCCTTGAAATCGGCGGATGCAATCTCGAGCGGGTCCCCCTCGGGCGCGGTGGTGCGGGGGAACTCGATCGCATTGAGCGTCGGAATCGTGAATTGCGAACGGCCTCCCGAGATCATCGCCGTCTCGCCGGCGATCTCCACCGTCACCTTCCCGGACGGCATCACCCGCACGATGTCGTTGAGCATCCGGGCGCTGACGAGACCCTGCCCGTCCGTGTCACCGCCGACCGCCAACGTGAACTGCAGCGCGATGTCATTGTCGGTGCTCACCGCCACGAGCGTGTCGCCGGTGAGCGTGAGCTTCACCCCCGAGAGTGCCGGCGTCCCCGCATTGCGGTTGGAGGCGACGCGCGCGAGTGCTCCGAGTGCCTCGGCCAGGATTCCCTGTTCGCTGCGAAACTTCATCTGATGACCTCTCGATCGTTGGGGTCGGGGCGAGTGTAGGTGGGGCCCGTTACCGATGTCGGGGGTTCGTTCATTTCCTTAATGGTGTTAATAGGTGCTGTGGATTGTGGAAAGGGTGTCGGGACGCCAATGAATCCGCGGGAGAGGGGTGTGTGCGCCGGGAGGCCTTCGACCACATGTTGCACGATCGTCATTCGCGGTTCTGTGGACGGGAGGGGTGTTGTCCACCGCGCCCCACAGACCGTCAACATCGCGATCCCCATGTTGTCCCCGTCAGGAATTCTTGAGACGGCTGATGATGTCGGTGACCTGCTCGAAGGTCTGCTTGTCCTCGCGCATGAGTCGTTCAACCTTCGTCACCGCGTGAATGACGGTGGTGTGGTCGCGGCCGCCGAACAGTCGCGCGATGGCCGGAAAACTCAGGTCGGTGGTGTCTCGAAAGACGTACATCGCGACCTGACGGGCGGACACCAACGGGCGTTGGCGCGACTTGCCCTGAAGGGCCTCGACGGAGTGTCCGACGTACACGGCGATCTCGGCCAGCATCTCGTTGTCGGTGCGCGGCTTCGTGGCCGTGGTCGAGAGGATGTCGGCGAGTTGCGCCTGGGCCATGGCGACGGTGGCCGGTTCGTGGGTCAGGTTGGCATAGGCGGTCACACGGATGAGTGCCCCCTCGAGTTCACGAATGTTGGACGTCACGTTGGAGGCGATGAACTCGAGCACGTCCGACGGGAGGGGGGTGTTGTCGCGCTCGGCCTTGTTGCGCAGGATGGCGAGCCTCGTCTCGAGGTCGGGCGGCTGGATGTCCGTGATGAGTCCCCAGCGGAACCGGCCGCGCAACCGGTCCTCGAGGGTTGGGATTGCATCGGGCATGCGGTCCGACGAGATGACGATCTGCTTGTTGGCCCCGTGCAGCGAGTTGAACGTGTGGAAGAACTCCTCCTGGAGCCCCTCCTTGCCCTCCATGAACTGGATGTCGTCGATGAGGAGCACGTCCACCTCGCGGTAGCGGCGCTTGAACGCGGCGGTGGTGTTGGTGCGGATGGCGTCGACGTACTCGTTGAGGAAGGTCTCGGTCGACACGTAGCGCACGACATGGTGTGTGTAGTGGGCGTGGACATACCAGCCGATGGCCTGCAGGAGGTGGGTTTTGCCGAGGCCCGCGGATCCGTAGATGAACAAGGGGTTGTAGGACCGGGCCGGTGTTTCGGCGACGCGGAGCGCGGCGGCGAGAGCGAACTCGTTGGACGCCCCCTTGACGAAGTTGTCGAAGGTGTAGCGCGGGTTGAGGCCGATCGCGGATCCCGCGGCGATCGCCGTGTCGGTCGCCGATTTCGGCACGGCTTCGACCGGAGCGGATGCACCCTCGTCCGGGTCCGTCTCGCCCACGACGTCGCTGATCTCGATGATGAGCTCTCGATCGCTCTCTCCGATCTCGTCGAGCGCGTCGAGCACGAGCGGCCGATACCGCGTGACGATGCGGTCGCGCACGTGGGCATTGGGAACCTGGAGTCGGAGCGAGTCGTCACTGCCGGGCACGGCCACGACATCGTTGAAGGTCGAGTACCAGACACCTTCGGAAACCTGCGCCTTGAGCAATTGTGCGGTGGCATTCCACACGGCCTCGTGGTTGCTCACGGCTCCTCCTCGTTCCACAACACTGTCCACAGGGTGTGGACGGACCCCGGCGGTGGGTGCCGGGACCGAGAAGGTACCAATCCTGTGTGGATAGCCCAAAATCGGTGACTCGTGGTGTGCCTGCGGGCATCGCCCATTAGCCTGCCGACAGTTCGTCTCGCGCCGCTGGCGCAGGAACGCCCATTTCCCACCGGCCCTCGGGCCGGCCGACCTGGAGAGCATCCGATGAAGCGCACATTCCAGCCCAACAATCGACGCAAGGCCCGCAAGCACGGCTTCCGCGCCCGCATGAGCACCCGTGCCGGCAGGGCGATCCTGAAGGCCCGCCGCGACAAGGGCCGTCACCGCCTCAGCGCTTGATCCACCGCATCCAGGGCCGGGCGGCCTTCACCCGTCTCCGACGGGAGGGGCGCCACGTTCGTTCCGGATTGTTGTCGTGCACAATGATGTGTGATTCCTCCCTTCCCGGCCCCATGGTGGGTTTCGCCCTCGGGCGTTCGTTTGGGCCCGCAGTGGCCCGCAACCGGTTGCGTCGGCAGCTGCGTGCGCTCCTGGCGGAGCGATCCGAGGTGCTGCCGGCCGGCGTGTTCGTGTTCGGGGCGTCCCCCCGCGCCAGGGACATTTCTCCCTCGGACCTGGCATCGCAGGTCGATCGACTTGTGGCCCTTGTGGCCGAGCGGGCTTCGCGGGGGAGAACGTCGTGACCGGGATCCTGACCCCCGACCGCAAGCCCCAGGCGGTCGTTCTCCGGGCCATTCGTTGGTACCAGTCCGCCCGGGAGGGTCGTCCTTCTCCGTGTCGCTTCTACCCCACCTGCTCCCAGTACGGTCTCGAGGCCATCGAGGGCCATGGCCTCGGTCGCGGCCTGTGGCTCATGCTGCGGCGCCTGGTGCGGTGTCGCCCCTTCGGCCCTTCCGGGGTCGATCTCGTTCCCGAACCTCCGGGTCGTCACTAGAAAGGAACCTTCGTGTTCAACGCCGCCGCATGGCTTATCGACACCTTCTACGGGTGGGTTCACAATTACGCAATCGCCATCGGACTCGTGTCGGTGGCCGTCATGCTGCTCATCACTCCTCTCACGATGAAGAGCACCAAGGGAATGCTCGAGATGCAGCGCCTGCAACCGGAAATGCGCCGTTTGCAGACCCAGCACAAGGGCGACCGCCAGAAGCTCAACGAAGAGATGATGAAGCTCTATCAGGAGCACAAGGTCAACCCACTGGCCTCGTGTTTGCCCCTTCTCGCCCAGATGCCCGTGTTCATCATCATGTTCCAGGTGCTCAACGGCCTGACCCGGAAAGGTGCTGACGGCGGCTTCGACCCCAAGTACATCGCCCAGGACTCCGATCTCTTCAGGGCACTCAGCGGATCCCGCGAAATGCTGTCGTTCGGTCTCGACTTGGCGATCACCCCGGCGAACGCCATGCGGGAGGGGTTCGGCAAGGGCGTGTGGTACGCACTGCTCATCATTGCCCTCGGCGGCCTGTTCTTCGTCCAGCAGCGCATGGTGGCCAGTCGCACAGCGAGCCCCACGATGTCGCCCACCCAGGCCAAGGTGATGCAGTACCTACCGGTGGCTTTCGCAGTTTTCCAGGTGTTCCTGGCGACGAGCCTCGTCGTGTACTACATGGTGCAGGCGATCATCCGCATCATCCAGCAGTGGTACATCACCCGCCGCTTCTACGGCGAGGACGGCCTCGGCAAGCAGGCCCAAGCGGCCGGCGAGCGGGCCCGGGAGATGGTCAAGGAAGACAAGAGCAAGCAGAAGAAGGAACCGGAGCGCGCGCCCATTCAGAGTCGTCGTGTCACGCCCCCCAAGAACCGGCCGACACCGAGTGGCAAGTCGAGCCGACCCGTCCCACCGAGCAAGCGCAAGAAGTAAGCGCTGCCACCGAGAGAAACGAGAGACATCATGGAATGGATCGAGACCACTGCCCCGTCAGTGGATGAAGCCAAGGAAATCGCCCTTGACCAGCTGGGCGTCGACGAGGAGGACATCGAGTTCGAGGTCGTCGAGGAGCCCCGAGCAGGCATGTTCGGTCGCACCAAGGGCGAGGCCCGCGTGCGTGCACGGGTGCGTCCGATGACGCCTCGGTCGAAGAATGAGCGCGAGCGCCGGGGTCGTGGCAGTCGCGATGGCGCCAAGGCTGCGCCCAAGAATGAACGAAATGCGGGACGCGGTCGTGACCGCGCGCGCTCCGAGTCACCCAAGAGAGAGCGCCCTGAGCGTTCCGAACCAAAGGAGAAAGTGGACGTGGATCCCGCAGTCGTCACCCAATCAGCCGTGGATTTCCTCACCGGCTTGGCACAGGCCTTCGGGGCGTCGCCCCGCATCACGACGTCAGTGGAGGATGACGAGATCGAGGTGCGGATCGACGGCGATGACCTGGGTCTCATGGTCGGCCCGGGCGGCGCCACTCTCACGGCCATTCAGGACATCACCCGCGTAGCCAGCCAGCGTCGACTCGGCGACCAGGACACCCGGTTGCGCATCGATATCGGCGGCTATCGCGAGCGTCGAAGGGAGGCCCTCACTCGTTTCGCCATGAAGGTGGCTCTCGAGGTGAAGGAGATGGGCTCGGCACGCATGTTGGAGCCGATGACCTCCGCAGATCGCAAGATCGTGCACGATGCCCTTGTGGATGTGGAGGGAATCTCCACTCGCTCCGAGGGCGAGGATCCGCGGCGTCGCGTGGTGGTCGAACCCGACTGATTTCTGCTCATCTCGAGATACGCCTCATTGTCCTCCGCAGGTACCCTGCGGAGGACAATGTCGTTTGTGCCCCGAACTCTGCTGGATGTGCTCACCGAAGCCCAGCGACGCGGAACACTGGGTGATCGCCCCGTTTCGGAGGCCATTGAGCATGCTCGGCAATTTGTGGTGGCCCTGCCCGAGGAGGTGGATCGGGTGATCGACCTGGGAACCGGCGCCGGTCTGCCGGGACTTGTCGTGGCCGTGGAACGGCCGAACGTGTGTGTGGTCCTGCTTGATCGCCGCGAGAACCGAATGGACGCACTTCGGCGGGACGTGGCATCGATGGGCCTGTCGAATCGAGTGACGGTCGTGTGTGCCGAGGCCGCGTCTGCGGCCCGCAGACCTGATTTGGCAGCAGGCTTCGGGGCTGTCGTGGCCCGAGGATTCGGCCCGCCTGAGGCCACACTGGAGGCCGCGTTCCCCTTTTTGCGCCCGGGCGGGGCGTTGGTGGTCTCAGAACCCCCAAATATCGTGGAATCGCGCTGGCCGGCCTCCGTTTTAGGCCGCTGGGGCTTCACTTCTGCAGAGCGATTTCCGGGAGTGGTCCGGCTCCGATATGGCACCGGTGTTTCACGGGAAACCTCGGAGACCGAAATCCCCTAGGTCGAGACCCGGTGGGTTTCAGGGGTTTCACGTGAAACCCACACCCGTGTTGTGCGGCCCGAATAACAGGAGGCTGCCACTCGTAATCCCGGGGGTTTCACGTGAAACACCCCCCGGGACTCTCATGTGGCCGTGTTTCACGTGAAACCTAGAGCGACCGGATCTTCTCCACCTGTGAGGAATCCCTAGCATGTGACACCCCCGTCGTTACACTGTCCACAGGCGGTCCGATTGGATCGGGCGAGTCTCACGGAGGGGACAACATGAGCGATTCCGGTGTGCATGATACGGCCACTGTTCTCGCCGTTTCCCTGCAGAAGGGCGGCGTGGGCAAGACCACTACCGCTATCAACCTGGGCGCTGCCCTTGCCGAGTTGGGATTTCGAGTGCTCATCGTTGACCTCGACCCGCAGGCAAATGCTTCTTCCGGTCTTGGTATTCATCCCCCGGAGGATGCGCCCACCATGGCCGAGGTGATGCGACAGGAGGTGGGATTGGACGAGATTGTCGAGCCCACTGCGGAGAAGAACCTCTTCGTTGCACCTGCTCCCAGGGGGCAGCTGTTGGCTGAAGTCGAGGCACAGCTCATCTCCGAGATGTTTCCCAAGCCGCGTCTCAAGGAGGCAGTGGACGCATGCCGAGACGATTGGGATTTCATCCTCCTCGATTGTCCGCCCACACTGGGACGCCTCACGGTGAATGCGTTCATGGCTGCCGACGCGGTATTGGCAACGGTGCAGTGTCAGTACTTTGCTCTTGAAGGGCTGCGGGACCTCAGCGACGTGGTTCGCCAGGTTCGTGATTCACACCTCAATTCTCGCCTGGAGATTGCCCACTATCTGCTCACCATGTCCGAGGGCACAAAGAGGCTGTCGGCAGAGGTCGAGGAAGAGCTGCGCACGGCCTTCGGGGCTCGCGTCTTCAAAGCCGTTATTCCCTACAACGTCAAATTGGCCGAGGCCCCATCGATGGAGATGTCGGTTCTGCGGCATGCCTCCACGTCCAAGGGCGCCAAGGCATATCGTGCTGCAGCAAAGGAGTTGAGTCATGGCCGATCGCCGAAAGCTCGGTAGAGGACTCTCGACCCTCATCCCCTCGACCACGGAAGGCGCGTCGGTTCCCGCCGGAGGGGCAATAGGACAACCTGCCACCAGTGTGACGCCCGTCACACCAACATCAGAGACTCTGCCCGCGTCTGCGTTGCGCGACATCCCCATTGATGCGCTCTCTCCCAATCCTCATCAACCGCGCGTGCATTTTGACGAAGAGTCTCTCGCCGATCTGGCCAACTCGATCCGCGAGATCGGTGTCCTTCAGCCCCTATTGGTCCGGGAGACCGCTCCCGGACACTACGAGCTCATTGCCGGCGAGCGCCGGTGGCGCGCCGCCCAGCGGGCCAAACTAGCCACGGTTCCGGTCGTGGTGCGGGAAATCTCCGAGTTGGACTCGGTGGAGCAGGCGCTCGTGGAGAACCTGCATCGCCAGGATCTCACTGCTCTCGAAGAGGCCTCGGCCTATCAGCAACTCGTCGACGATTTCTCCCTGTCCCACGCCCAAGTGGCCGAGCGGGTGGGCAAGAGCCGTGCCGCCGTCACCAATGCCCTCCGACTGCTGCAACTTCCCGGCCCGGTACAGGGGTACCTGGCTGACGGGCGCTTGTCTGCCGGCCACGCCCGCGCCCTGCTGGCATGTGACGCACCGGCAACCATGGAGAAGCTCGCGGCTCAGGCGGTACGGGAGGGGTGGTCTGTCCGTCAGGCCGAGGACGCTGTGCGTACCCAGTCGGCTGGTCGGTCACGCCCCAAGGGCAAGAACAAGGGAGGCAGGCCGAGCCTGCGTCCGGCCGGACTGCTCGAGCTGGAGAATCTGCTGGGCGAATTTCTGTCCACCAAGGTCGGTATCTCAATGTCCGGCAAGCGCGGCAAAATCACCGTCGATTTCGCGGATCTCGCCGACCTGGAGCGGGTGTATCGCCTCATGACCGAGCCCGAGAAGAACTGAGCGTTACGGGAGCAGAATCACAACGGTGAAACTCGTATCCCCAACCCTCAATCTCAACTTGGGGGTGAGGTGCGTACAGTTGTTCACAGCTGGGGATGACCTGTGGATAAGTATGGACTTCGCGGCCGCGTCCCGGGCGACCTAGGCCGACGCTGCTGGCTCCGCCCACCAGGTGTTCCACGCGTCAGCCACGGCTTCGGCCACCCGGAGACTCTCGCTCACCATCATCTGGGTCGGTCCGAGGGAGCACAGGACGGCGGGCATGCGTGTTTCGCGCAGGACGGGATGTCGTACGCCGTCCACTGAACAGGGCAACCCGGGGAAGACCTCGCGGAGAGAGTCCACCACCCGGGTCGCCAGTGTCTTGCCCCCGACGCTCACGAAGTTCGGCACCTGGTAGTAGCGGACAACGACGCCGGCTACGTCGGAGGCCTCGAGTCCGATGTAGGCGTCCGCGCGGAACACGTTCGCTGCGCGGGCCTGGGCTGAAGGGTCGGAATCGACGTTCGTCGTGAGGTGGAACGTGCTGTGCAGTCGGCGGGTGAGCGCATGGGCCACGGCACCCATACCCGGAAAGTGCCCGATGACGAGGCGGGCCTCGGCACGATTCGCGGCATCGACGAGCGCCGCACCTTCCCTCATGACGGCGGCCCCGGGCCCGTCACCGGATTGGGCTCCGAGGCGCGCCAGATGATCGACCACCTCCGGGGTACAGATCCCTGTTGATTCGAGACCACAGTTCGATTGGAACTGTCCCACCGCCCGCTCGGCGAGTGGTCCGTAGATGCCGTCCACTCGACCGCAGTCGAATCCGAGCCGATTCAGCGCCGCCTGCAGACGGGCGACGTCGGCTCCGCGGAGGTGGGGGGAACGAAGGAACAGGATGCGCTGGCCGAGGCTCCATCTGGACTCACCGAGACGCTGCCACGTCTCCTCGTCCACCCAACCGGTGGGGGAGAGACCCTCGTCCACCTGGAATTCCACGACGGCGGACCGGGTGCGGTCGCAGAACACGCTGTCGACGGCCGCTGCAGGAGCGAGGAACCCCGCGGCGACGAGATGTTCCTGAAGTTCGCCGACGTGGGGTCCGCTGTGTCCCGCGGTCAGCGGGAGGCGGGGAGAAATGGCTCGAGCTCCTGCACCATGCGCGACTTGGGATGGGCGCCGACGATCTTGTGCTCGACCTGTCCGTTGCGGAACACGAGGATGGTGGGAATGCTCATGACGCCGTAGCGACCGGCGATGTCCCCGTGTGCGTCCACGTCGAGCTTGGCCACGACGAGATGGCCCACCTGTTCGGTCGCGATTTCGGCGAGGATCGGGGCGATCTGCTTGCACGGTCCGCACCATTCGGCCCAGAAGTCGACGACGACGGGAAGCGATGCGGAGTTGATTGTCTCGTCGAAGGTGGACGAGGTGAGTTCGATGATGCCGGTGGCCATGGCGGCTCCTTTCGCCTGAGGGCGATACTACCGAGCGATTCTGCGGTGGAATGCCGGGCTCAGCGGTGGGTGGGTGAAGCACCCGTGCGGGGAGTCATCTCGACGACGGGGCCTCCGAGAAGAGCGATGCAATCGGGGACGGCGGGCAGCACCGCATCGAGACACTGTGCGATGGCCGCGGGTCGACCCGGCAGGTTGATGATGAGAGTGCCTCCGCGCGTGCCGGCTGTCTGGCGGGAGAGGATCGCGGTGGGAACCGTCGGGAGGGACACCGCTCGCATCGCTTCGCCGAAGCCGGGAAGCAGGCGGTCACAGACGGACTCGGTGGCCTCGGGGGTGACATCGCGCGGTGCCGGCCCCGTGCCGCCCGTGGTCACCACGAGATGGCAACCTTCCGCGTCGGCCAGATCGACGATCGCCGAGGCGATGAGGACGCGGTCGTCGGGCACGGTTCGTGCGACGAACTCGCGGGCCGACACGATGCGTTCGTCGAGGTGGGCCCGCATCGCGGGGCCACCCAGGTCTTCGTAGGCACCCGAGGACGCCCGATCGGACACCGTGAGCAGACCGATGCGAATCCCGGTCACGGCGTCAATGGGGGCTCTCGAGCCAGCGTTCACAGTCGATCGCCGCCATGCACCCGGAGCCCGCCGCTGTGATGGCCTGGCGATAGGTGTGGTCCTGCACGTCGCCGCAGGCGAACACGCCCTCGATGTCGGTCCAGGTGGAACCGGCGCGGGTGAGGAGGTACCCGGAATCCTCCATCTCCAGCACGCCCGTGAAGATCGCGGTGTTTGGCTTGTGGCCGATGGCGATGAAGAGGCCGCTGACGTCGAGCGGGCGGGAGGAGCCGTCGACGGTGTCGACGAGCATCACGCCCTCGAGACTGGCGCCGCCCCTCAGTTCGGACACCCGCGAGTTCCAGTGCACCTCGATCTTCTCGTTGGCGAGTGCCCTGTCCTGCATGATGCGCGACGCGCGCAGGGCATCACGACGCACGATGAGATGAACCTTGGTGGCGAACTTGGTGAGGAACATGGCCTCCTCGATCGCCGAGTCCCCGCCGCCGACGACCGCGATCTCCTTGCCACGGAAGAAGAAGCCGTCGCAGGTGGCGCACGTCGACACGCCGTGGCCGATGAGTTCGCTCTCGCGGGGCAGGTCGAGCATGAGCGACTGGGCGCCGGTGGCGATGATGACGGCATCGGCGGTGAATTCGCGGTCGCGGACCCACACCCGATGGGGCCGAGCGGAGAAATCCACCCGGGTGACCTTCTCGGTGATGAACTCGGCACCGAAACGGGCCGCCTGTTCACGGAACCGACCCATGAGGTCGGGCCCCATGATGCCCTCGGGGAAGCCGGGGAAGTTCTCCACTTCGGTGGTGAGCATGAGCTGTCCGCCGGGTTGGTCGCTCGTGGAACTGGGCTCCCCCTCGATGACCAGCGGCGCCAGGGACGCCCTCGCCGTGTAGATCGCGGCGGTCAGGCCGGCCGGGCCGGAACCCAGGATGATGACGCGGTGGTGGGTGCTCATGATGGATCTCCTCGGGGGTCAGGTGTCGTCGCGGTCGTCGGTGTAGCGCTTGCGCATGAGAAGCGCACCCACGAGGGCGAAGAGCACCGCGAGCAGGTAGTACGAGATCCACACCGCCGCCGCCCTCGTGACGACGAGGTCGAGCGCCTCGTGGAGGCCGCGGGTCAGGGCGGCGATGGCGAGCACGACGACGGCGACCACGCCGAAGGAGCCGAGGAGGCCGAACACGATGCCGCGGGCGAGGGCGACGAGAGGTCGGGTGGTGTAGCGACGCACCGTCGCCGCGACGCGGTCGATGAGGTCCACCGCTCGGCTCGCCCACTCGGGATCGGTGAGCGGATTGGACACCATGGGGCCAGAGCCTAGGGCAGTTCCACTTCGGCCACTGTCGAGCAGTCGAGTGCATCGAGGACGACGATGCGGGCGGGAGCGGTCTCGAGAACGATGATCCGCACCAAGCTCCGGTCGGTGAACTCACCGAGCACGGTGCGTCCCGTGGCGGGACACGCGTCGCCGAGTGCATCCGTCGAGCCCTTCACGCCGGCTTCTGTGTCGCTCGCGGGCGATCCGGCGGCGGTGGTCATGGTGTCCCCGTCGCGGGCCTGCCCCGCCGCGAATCCCGCACCGAGGAGCAGGACAGCGGCGGCGGCGAACGAAGCGGGGCGCAATGCCGCTCCGCGGCCGCGATTCCCGACGGCGCCGAGCGCCGCCGAGAGGTGGGCCTCGCGCAGGTCGTCGGCTGCCGCGGGGACATCGCGAAGTGCGGCGACGATGCGCGGGTCGAGGTCGTCCTGGTTCATTCTTCACCTCCTCGGGGGTCGGCCGGGCTCGTGTGTGCCACGTTCTGACGCTCGCCGGTACCGTCCGGGTTCCCGAGGAGGTGCGCGAGTTGTTCCCGGCCCCTGGAGAGCCGGGACCGGACGGTGCCCACGGGAATGTCGAGGGCGACGGCGATGTCGGCGTAATCGAGATCGGCGATGTGGCGCAGCACGAGGACGACCCGGTACTCCTCGGGCACGAGGGCCAGCGCGGCCTGCACGACCATCCGGCTCTCCACCGCAGACTCCCCACTGCCGGCGTCGTCACCCGCGAGAGGAGGTCCGAGATCGCCCACGGCGGTCGTGTCGCCCACCGCCATGGGGCGGCGGCGGATTCGACGCACTTCGTCGAGCGCGGCGTTGACGGCGATGCGGTACGCCCATGTGGAGAATTTCGCGCGGCCGTCGAACCGGGGGAGCGCCCGCACGATCGAGATGAGCGCGGCCTGCGTGGCGTCCTCGGCATCGGCGCGGTTGAGCACGATGCGATGGCACACGGCGCGCACCATGTCGTAGTGGGCGCGCAGGAGGGAGTCGACGGCGGCGGAGTCGCCGCGGCGCGCGCGGGCAACGAGGAGGTCGTCGGGTGTCCCAGCGATGGGCGAAGGCTAGTCAGCCGCCGCCGGAGGCGAAGACAAGACGCGACAACGAGGCCCGGTAGGGGTTGTTGTTCGAACAGGTGCCGCTGCGCCCCGCCTGGGTGATCGCAAGGAGCACGTAACGACTCGGCGACTCGATGTCGAAGACAACCTCACCGGCAACGTCGCCGTAGTTGTCCCCGACCGGAGCTCCCCAGTCCTCGAAGGTGGTGGGCATCTGCTCGCCGGCGAAGGTGTAGACCTCGGCGCCCCATGGTGCGCTCTCGAATCCCGCCCCCAGCGTGCCCGTGCCGAGCCCCGACAGTGTCAGGGCGATGCCGACCTTGCCCTTGGCGCCGAAGAACTCGTTGCTGTAGCAGACGGTGCTCCACATGGTGGCGGGACTGTCGTCGGAGAGTGCGGGAATCTGGTCCTCGTTCTCCGCGCCGTCGTCGCCCCTCGGGTCGTAGCTCCTCATGGAGAGCACGGTGACCGGGCCGACGCCACCCTCGACCGGGCTGCCGGTGGGGCCACCGTCGCGCAGTCCGTTCCACAGCAGTCCCACCGCGATGCCGGCCACGAGGAGTGCGGCCGCGACGCCGAGATAGCCACGCCGCGTCGAGGTGCGCCGGGCCGCGGGGAGCGAACGTGACGAACGGGGCGTGCCGCGCGGCGTGGGGGTGCGTTCGTCGCGGTTCGGAACGGGACCACGAGGTCGGGTGGCCGGTCGGCCACCCATTAGGGGGTCGCGACCATCCGAAGTGACGTGCTCGTCCGGCGTCGGCCTCGGCGGTGCCTGACCGTTCGGCGGCGTCGCGGCATCATGGAAGCCGTGCAGAGCCTGCTCGAGCGCGTCTGCCACCTCCTTGCACGTCGCATAGCGGTGCTCGGGCTTGCGTCTCAGCATTCGATGGATGACGCTCACCACCGATGCGGGGATGTCGGGGCGCAACCCTCCGAGGGGCGTGGGATCGCGCTGCAGGCGGACAACCGCGGTGGCCTGGTCGTTGTCGCCGCGGAAGGGCACGTCTCCCGCGAGGCATTCGTAGAGGACGAGACCGAGCGCGTACATGTCGGCCCGACCGTCGAGTTCACGACCCTGAACCTGCTCGGGTGACAGGTACTTCGCCGTTCCCATCATGATGTCGGCGCGGGTGAGGTCGGTGCCGTCGTCGTCGGTCGCCCTGAGCGGCTTGGCGATTCCGAAGTCGGTGAGCAGAACCTCGCCCTCGCGCACCATGAGGATGTTCCCGGGTTTGATGTCGCGGTGGACGATGTTCTCGCGGTGCGCCTTGTCGAGCGCGGCGGCGATGGAACGACCGATGTGCACGGTCATGTGCACCGACAGCTGCCCGCCCCGCGCACCGTTGCGGGCCTGGGCGTCGAGCATGTCGCGCAGGGACTTGCCCTCGACGAGCCGCATGACGAGGGCGACCTGACCGTTCTCCTCGATGCAGTCGTACACGGGCACGATGTTGCGATGCACGAGTCGGGCGAGCGACCGGGCCTCGCGCCGGAATCGCTCGGCCACGGTGGGGTCGCTGGCGACCGTCGCCTTGAGCATCTTCACCGCGACAGGACGACCGAGCACCGTGTCGACGCCGCGCCAGACGTCGGCCATCCCGCCCGAGGCGATGCTGGCGTCGAGGCGGTATCGACCTCCGAGGAGGTCGTTGGGGCGGGGATGGGCGACCATGATTTCCGCCCGGAGACGCTAGTTGTGGATAAACCCGGCGATGGGGATTGCCCGCCGGGGGTCAGGCCCCGAGGCGGAAGGCGACGCCGATGGTGCCCTGACCGGCATGGGTGCCGATCACCGCGCCGATGTCGGCGACCGTGATTTCTCCCCCGTACACCCCGCGCACCATGTCGACGAAGGCGTCGATGTCGACGCACTGGGCGTGGAGCACGCCGAGGCTCTCGATGGCATCGGCGTTCGTGCGCACCACCTCGACGAGATGAGCGAGGGCCTTGGTGCGCGTGCGCTGGCGCCCGGCCTCGGCCACCACTCCGTCCTTCACCTCGATGAGGGGCTTGATCGCCAGGGCCGTGGCCACGAGGGCCTTGGCGCCGCCGATGCGGCCGCCCTTTTTCAGATTCTCCAGCGTGTCGAGGGCGGCGTAGACCTTCGTGCGCGGAATGAGGTCGGCCGCGAGCGCCGTGATCTCCTCGAGGCTCGCGCCCTCTTTCGCGCGCCTCGCGCACTCGAGCACGGTGAGGCCGAGCCCCATGGACGCGTTGCGGCTGTCGATGACCTTCACGGTGATGGCCCCGGCGACGGACTTGGCCGCAAGTTCGGCGCTCTGCATGGTGGCCGAGAGTGCGGAGGACAGTGCGATGACCACGATTGCGGTGGCGCCCTCGGCGGTGAGTTCGCGGTAGGCCCGCTCGAACTCGCCCGGTGGCGGTGCCGCGGTCTCGGGCAGAACCGCCGAGGCCTGGCACTTGCTCCAGAACTCGTCGGCGGTGATGGTGGTGCGGTCGATGTACTCGGTGTCGCCGAAGCGGACGCTGAGGGGCACGATGCGGATGCCCAGGCTGTCGGCGAGGGCCTGGGGCAGGTCGCAGGACGAATCGGTGACGATGCGGATGCTCATGGAAGGAGAACCGTACCCCCTTCGGCGTGGCGCTGGCGCACGGACCTGCGATGGGACCACCACCACGCCAGCAGCACGAGGAGAAGGGAAATGCTCACCAATTGGCCCCAACCCGCGATCGCGGACACCTGCGCCGTGATGGTGGACCAGGGGACCACGCTGACGTCACCCTCCGGCGTCGACACCCGCACGGCGATCGGGAAGCGGCCGCCGGTTCTCGTGGTGGCGGGTATGCGCACTTCGGTGGTGCCGCGGGGCACGAGGGTCACCGTGCGCACCGGTTCGGCGATGCGCAACTTGGCACTGGCGACGGCGACCACGACGGTCATCTCCTCGTCGGAGTTGTTGCGTACCTGGAACCGAATCTCCCCGTCCCGACTGGAGAGATTCACCGTCTCGGGTGTCGTCACCGACACGAGACTCCGCGTGTCGCGCAGCGTTCCGCGCAGGGCACTGAGGTGCAGCACCGCGTCGTCGTCGGGGTCGGCCCCGAGGGCGTAGTTGCGCGCCCAGGCGTCGTCGCTCGGGGAGCCGGAAGGCAACATCGAGGCCGTGGCATCGAGTTCCCGTCGGGTGAGGCCGAGGAGACGGGCGTGTTCGGGCGAGTAGCGGGGCCCGGAACCGCGGAGTTCGACGGACGGGGAATCCGGATCGACGGAGTGCGCCCCGGCAAACGACGTGAGCACGAAACCCGGATGGCCCGACATCATCGCCGCGACATCGAGGAGCGAGTCGTCGGAGGGGACCGAACCATCGTGGGACACGGCGAGCCGTATGGATCCGGCGTCCTCGCCGGCCGCCAGAAGTTCGTCCACGGCCACGACCGCCTCGGCCATTGCAATCGCGGCCGCCTGACGCGGGGACGTGCGCGCGACAGCGGCGGAACGCAGGAAGACGTCGGCGGTGACGATCTCCACCGCCGCGCCGTCACCCATGTCGGCGCGCGAGGAGAGAAGGGTCGACTCCTTTCTTTCGGCCACGCCGGCGATCGCCCCGGGGCCGAGGATCACCGATGTGATACCCGAGTTGCGCAGCAGCAGGAGTCCGCTGGCATCGACGCGCCACCGAGCGATCCAGGTGCGCGTCTCCACCACCGCGGAGGGCAGCAGTTCCTCGAGCGCCGAGCGACCGAGGGCGAGCTGGGTGCCGAACTCCCCTGCCAGCCCTCCTGCCGCCATTGCCGAGGGATCGGCTCCGCCGAACGGGGCATTGACGACGGATCGGCCCGCCAGTGTCGTGTCGAGTGCGGCGAGGAGGGCACGATCGTTCTCATCGCCGGACTCGGCGAGGCCTGCGAGCAGTTCCGGCGACACGAGGACGGTGACGAGGGGACCCGACCTCTCGAGGACGCGCAGGGCCGCCGCGACCTCGGCGCGCACCTCCGCGGTCACCGTCACGGTTCCGTCGGGGGCGATGATGCGTGGAGGCGAGAGGTCGTCGACGAGGGTGGCAGCGACGCCGGTCGCTGCCCTTGCCCGGCGCTCCACGAACGTCAGCGAGTCGGCGACGGCACGCCCCCGGACGTCGAGCATCTCGAACCCGAGGGGGTGCACCCCGTCGGCGCCGAGGCGCAGCGTGTCGCGCACGTCTCGGCCGAAAACGAAGTCGATGGGAACAACCCAGCGACCCGCGTCGTCGCGCGGGATGTCGGTCAGGGGAATGGAGATCCGGTCCACCGCGGAAGGGACGCGGCGCCCGTCGGCCGCGTCGAGCACCGACGCTCGTGTCGTGAGGCGACGCAGCGCCGAGACGCGCAGGGTGACCGCACCCGTCGGCGAACCGGGGCCGGTGTCGAGAACGAAGGACTGTCGTCCCTCGGTGACGGTGAAGGGTTGGGACACGATGACGAGGCGCCCGTCGGCCGCGGAGACCGTCGCCTTCCCGGTCACCAGGGGCACGGAGACCACCGTGACGACGGTCGCGAGGAGGAGCCGTCCCGCCCTCACAGCTCCCTCGCCATCACGCACAGACCGGTTCCTTCGGCGACGAATCCGAGGGAGTCGTAGAGCGCGATGGCGGCGGCGTTGTCGCGTTCGGTGTTGACGACGACGGTGGTGCACCCCACGGCAGCCAACCACGTCAGCGACTCGGACAGCAAGGAGGAGGCCACGCCG